>RFUY01000106.1 GCA_009922705.1 Gammaproteobacteria bacterium | reverse complement strand
TTTCTTGCGTCAATTGTTTTTGAGATAGCAACTCACCTTTTGTGGTTCGGCTTAGGGCGCGTTCGCACATCATGTCGAGCGCCCGATTGAGCACACCGACCGTTCGCATCGCATGATGAATCCGCCCGCCACCCAGACGCGATTGCGCGACTTCAAACCCCTGTCCGGGCTTACCCAGAATGTTTTCTTTGGGGATTCGGCAATTGGTAAAGCGAAGATATCCATGCACACCCGTGCCAATCTCATCAATCATGCCAACCGCGCAATTGCGTACCACCTCAAGCCCGGGCGCATCACGATCCACAATCAGGATCGACGCGCCCTCGTGGATTGGCACATCCGGATTGGTCACCACGACCAGTAACAAAAACCGGGCGAAATCGGCGTGCGACGCAAACCACTTTTCGCCATTGATGACCCACTCATCGCCAATGTGTTCGGCACGGCAGGTGAATTGCCCAGGATCCGCGCCCGCCTGCGGTTCGGTCATGGAGTAGCAAGAGGCGATTTCGCCGGCGAGCAGCGGTTCTAGATATTTCTTCTTTTGTTCCGGAGTGCCAAAGCGAGCCAGAATTTCCATATTGCCGGTGTCCGGCGCCTGGCAGCCAAACACGGTCGGACCAAACCGGCTACGGCCCAATATTTCGTTCATCAAGCCCAGTTTGACTTGACCGTACCCCTGCCCCCCAAGGTGCGGGTCGAGATGACAAGCCCATAGACCTTCTTCCTGAACGCGTTTCTTGAGTGGGGCCATCGCGGCAGCGGGCCCTTTGCGCGCAGGATCGAAGGGATCCGCTGGACCTCGGAACACCAAATCCAACGGCTCTACCTCAGAGCGCACAAACTCGGTCATCCAATCCAGCTTCTGCTGGAAATCGGCATCAGTCTCGAAGTCCCAGGCCACAGTCCCCCCTCAGCAAGCAACCCAGCGATGCGAAAAAACCACAGCTAATCCGTCACCGCCGGCTGCTTGAACGATGAAACGATTTGAGTATATGGATTCACTTGCTAGTCGACAACAAGAAGATTATCGTCGGGGTGGGGTGGGCCGTTTGGTAGTGCTGAAGTGCTGCGCTGCGGTCCGTCAAACAACTATTGGAGGGGACTAATGTCAACGTCGAAATCGAAGCTGCTTGTCTCGGCCGCGGTTGCTCTGGCGACCAGTGGCTTCAGCGCCACGGTTTATTCAGCCGATGAGGCGACAAGCCAAGGCATATTGGAAGAAATTACTGTTACGGCCAGAAAGCGCGAAGAAAATCTGCAGGATGTGGGCACATCCATCAGCGCTCTTGGAACTGCCGAAATTGAACGGCGTTCTGACGTGGATCTGCAATCCTTCGCTAACGCCGCACCCAACGTCGTGATCAATGATATTCAGCAGGGTCCCGGCAGCCCAGCGGCGATCTCGATCCGCGGTATCGGCACGACCGACGTAGAAAAAAACTTTGATCCCACAGCAGGTGTGGTGGTCGATGGCGTCTTCATTGGCGTCAACTCGGGCGCCATGATCAAAGCCCTCGACTTGCAAGGCATGGAAATTCTCCGCGGACCGCAAGGCACCTTGTTTGGTCGTAACTCAATTGCCGGCGTGATCAACGTCACGCGTAAGAAACCCTCAGGCGATACCTTATCCGGCGCGGTCCGCGCAGGTGGCGGTAATCACGGCGACTTGATGCTCGATGGCTACGTCAATATCCCGTTTTCGGACAAGTTTTTCTTCAAAATAGGCGCGGCTAAGCGTGACTCGGACGGTTGGTTCTACAACCAAACCCGTAACGAAAAATCGGGCAAAGTCGAGTTCACGATGATCAGCCCGAGCTTTACCTTCCGGCCGACTGACACGTTAGAAATCAACTATCGTTTTGATCGCACCGAGCAGGATCAAGATGCAAACACGCTGCTGAACGTTGCGCAGAACAACCAGGTTTTCTGCTTGGCGTACGGTGAATGCGCCCAAGGTGTTCAGACGCCCCAATCAGGTGATCGATATACGGTGCTGCAAAACGGTGTAGGCGACTATCAAACATATTTTGACAGCGAGCTACACATTGCCAACGTGCGTTGGGATGTGAACGATTCCAACGCGATTGAGTACGTGTTCGGCAAATTCTCAACCGAGGAAGAAGTATTCCAAGATTGGGACGGCACCTCCCGTACGCTGTACCACACCGATCGTCCTGCTACTTGGGATCAAACTAGCCATGAACTTCGCTGGGTGAGCTCGGGCGATCGCCTCGATTTCACTGCGGGTCTTTACGTGTGGGAATCAGACTACCGCATTGACCTGCGAAGCTACATCGGCTTTGGCGATGTGCTCTTTGGATTGCCTGCGGGTACTGTTTTGACGATTGATCAGACAGTGATCCAAAATACCGAGTCGAAAGCATTTTTCTTTGAAGGCGATTATCGTCTAACGGACGCTTTGACGCTGACGCTCGGCGGTCGCTACACCGAAGACGACAAGGATAGCGGTCTCATCGATGTCGCTATGCCTGACCTTGCGACGCTTGGTAATCCAGCGAATCCGTTCAAGAAGTCTTGGAACGAGTTCACGCCGAAGGTCAATCTTCGCTACCGTGTCAACGAAGATGTGATGGTATACGGCTTGTATTCCAAGGGCTTCCGTGCAGGCGGCTTCAGTGGACGACCCGGCACGTATGAAGCGGCGTCCATCGCGTATGACCCAGAAACTGTCGATAACTTTGAACTCGGATGGAAAACCGAGTGGATGGACGGCCGTGTACGCTTAAACGGCTCGGTCTTCATGATGAAGTACGACGACAAGCAAGAAGAACAGAGCGTCCCGACATCAACCGGTACGGGACAACAAACTCTGGTGCTTAACGCGGCTCAGGCAGAGATCAACGGTATCGAACTTGATATCGCTGCTCGCCTAACCGACAACTTCACCTTGTCTGGCAACCTCGGCATCATGGACTCCAAGTTCAAAACGCTGATCGACACGGATCCGGCAACACCCGCTAACTTGCGTGATTTGTCCTATCTCAAGTTACGTCGTGCTCCGGACTACACCGTCACCATTTCGCCGAACTACACCTGGAATGTCGGCAATGGATCGATGTGGGTACAGGCGGACGTACGAATGGTCGACGACCAAGAGTTAACCTTCCTGAACTCACCGCAAAGCAGTGTTAAGGCTCACGAAGTCATCGATGCGTCGATTGGCTATCGAATGAACAATACGACGTTCACCCTGTGGGGTATGAACCTGACAGACGACGACTCCTGGACTCAGGCGTATGACGTCGGAACCAGTGTGACCTTCCCTGGGTTGTGGACTTACGCTGCCGCGCGGCCACCGCGTACTTACGGGCTGCGTATTACCCATAACTTCGGTAATTAATCACTGCTGAAAAACCCTCCGGGGCGCACCGCCTCAGGGCGCGCCCCGGAGTGGCTCTCGTCAAGACTAGTCTGGCGCGCGACAGGATCGTACAGCGCCAGATTTCAGAAAGATCAAAGAAATGTCCAGAAGATGGGTGGTGACCGGTGGGTCGCGTGGCGTTGGACTCGCGACGGCCAAATTAGCGTTGCAGCACGGTGATCGTGTCGCTGTGCTGGCACGCAATATCGACGAAGCAAAGCTCCGAGCTGAACTGGGAAACGACGTGCTGCTAATCACTGCAGACGTCACCCAAAGTGACTCCGTGAGTACCGCATTCTCCCAAATTGATCAGCAATGGGGCGGGATCGACGTTCTCATTAATAACGCTGGGCTTCACCGCGGCGGCAAATTACAACGCTTAGCGACGGAGGATTGGGAAGCCGTCCTAAAGACTAATCTTTCCGGTCCGATGATGTGTATTCGTAACGCGTTACCGTATCTCGGGGCAGGTAGCGCCATTATCAACGTCGGCGCAGTCGTCGGCTTACGAGGATTTCCTGGCGATAGCGCTTACGGTGCAAGCAAAGCTGGCCTATCGGGTCTCACTCAAGTACTGGCGATTGAGCTCGCCCCAAAAAATATTCGCGTCAATCTTGTGATCCCCGGCTTAGTGATCACAGAGATGACCTCACAGCTAGATGCCAAAGCATTGGATAAACTCATTGAGCGTATTCCGCTCGGTCGTGTGGGCCAAGAGGATGAGATCGCACAGGTGATTTGGTGGGTCGCAGGCTCGACATATATGACGGGCGCCATCATCCCAACCGATGGCGGCATGCTCGCTCAACTATAAGCCACGGGTAGTCCAGATCTCATGACGGACAAGCTCAGCAGCTGGTTAGACAAATATATTGGTCTGAAGGGCGCTCAGTTAGGTGCCCGGCTCGGAGGTGGTAACTCCAACGTCACGCAACTCGTACTGCACGACGGCGGTCAAGCAGTCCTGCGCCGTCCACCTGACAATGCCATCTCAAGTAGCGCTGCAGCGGGAGTACTGCGGGAGTACAGCATGCTCAAATCGCTTCATGGTCACGTCAAAGTGCCACAAGCTTTGGGTTTATGCGAAGACCCCACGATCATCGGACAAGCTTTTAGCATCATTGAACATATAGATGGGGTGTCGATCACTGACACCTTACCGCCGACCTACCCAGCCGACGTTACAACGCTAAATCGTATGGGCCAACAGCTCGTCGATGAACTGGCAACTTTGCATACTGTGTCCTGGCAAAGTCTCGATATCCGCCAGCCTAAAGATCCCGATCACTATGTGCGTAAACAAATTGATCGATGGCGCGCAGTACGCGCGACGGAAAAAGCCAGAGAGTTACCGCTTATTGAGAAGCTCGCGACTTGGCTGACTGCGCATCTCCCCCCGCCTGAGCCGGCTACACTGATGCATGGAGACTTTCATCTCGATAACACTTTATTTTCAAAAACAGAGGTGAAGCTGGCGGCTATGATTGATTGGGAGCTTGCCAGCGTAGGCAATCCACACGCAGATTTAGCATTAATGTTAGTTTTTTGGGGTCCACGGAGCGTCAATCCCCCAGGATTTTCATTCGTTCAAAAGCTCACGAGAAACTCCCCTGACCTGCTATCGCGTATGGATTTAGCACAGCGATGGTCAACGCAAACTCAAAGAAATATTGAGCACGTGAATTTCTATCTGGTGTTCGCTCTTTGGAGATTAGCCGCTATCGTCGAAGGCGCTTACCTACTGCAAGTACAGGGGCGGGTAGATAGCGTCTACGCGAGAAATCTCGAGTATGACGTACCCGCATTACTGACCGAGGCGGCAGATCTCGCGAACTTGAACTGATAACGAATTTTATTTGAGGAACCTAAATCATGCGCTCAACCATGATGGATCTTCCCTTATCAACCCAGATGATTTTTCGGCATGGCTCGCATCTCCATGCAAAAAGTCGTGTCGGAACCTATGACGGCACTAAATTTAATTTCGCATCCTTTGCGGAGGTGTCGCTGAGAGTTGAGCGACTGGCAAGTGTCCTCAAAGCACTCGGCGTCCAAAGGGGCGAACGCATTGCGACGTACTGCTGGAATCATCAAGCACACTTAGAAGCGTATTTGGCTGTTCCCGCGATGGGAGCTGTCCTACATACGCTGAATGTGCGACTTTT
>RFUY01000105.1 GCA_009922705.1 Gammaproteobacteria bacterium | reverse complement strand
AAATGGTCAATGTTGCCACAGAGATGCAACGTCAAGGCTTTACCTGCCCGTTGTTGATTGGGGGTGCAACCACCTCCCCAGCCCATACCTCGGTCAAGATCGCACCCGCTTATGAGGGAACCGTGTTGTATGTGAAAGATGCCTCACGCGCAGTGGGCGTCGCGACCCGTCTAATGAGTCAAGAGCGCGACACCTTCGCAGCTGAAATCGTCGCCGATCACGTGCAAAAGCGTGCGCAACATGCCGGGCGCAGCCCAAAGGCATTGCTCGGTCTCGAGGCCGCCAATGCGCGAAGCGCACACCTACGATTTGACGAGACCACCATCGCAGTCCCCAAACGACTCGGTGCGCTGACACTTCGCGACTACCCACTGTCTGCACTGCTTGACACCATTGATTGGATGCCGTTTTTCAATGCCTGGGAGTTCAGTGGAAAGTTTCCAGACATCCTGAATGATCCACGAAAAGGGCCAGAGGCGCGTCGTCTTTACACCGATGCACAGGCCATGCTGGAACAGATTTTGGCGGAACACTGGTTGACAGCGCATGCTGTGGTCGGCTGCTTCCCAGCCGTGTCTGAGGGGAACTCGATCGTGATTCTTGACCCTCAAGATCATTCTCGTGAACTCGCCCGTACTCATTGGCTACGGCAACAACGGCCAATGCCCGATGACAAACCGCAACTGTGCTTATCCGATTTTGTCGCCCCAAGGGACAGTGGTCTGATCGATTATATTGGCGCCTTTGCGGTCACCGCAGGGCATGGCATCGAGACACACATTGCTGCCTTCGAATCGCAGCATGACGACTACAGCGCAATCCTACTGAAAGCCATTGCGGATCGCTTTGCAGAGAGTTTTGCGGAGCACCTGCATCAACGCGTCCGTACAGAGTTTTGGGGGTATGCGCCTGACGAGAACTTAACAAATGAGGCGTTGATCCGTGAGCAATACCGCGGTATCCGACCAGCGCCAGGCTACCCATCGTGTCCAGATCATCGCGAAAAAACCACGTTATGGTCTCTGCTCGACGTCGAGGCGCAAACTGGGATTTCACTGACCGAAAGCTTAGCCATGTGGCCTACAGCCTCTGTCTCGGGATTTTATTTCGCGCATCCTGATGCGCGCTATTTCACGCTCGGGCAGATTGGCCAAGATCAAGTTGAGAGCTATGCCGCGTTGCGAGCGGAATCCATCGACGAGAATGCACGGTGGTTAGCACCTGTACTGAGTGCGCTCTAAGTTTTAGACGTACTCGCTGGTCTTGGCCGCTGAAACACAGGCCGATACACAGGGCCCAACCGGTGCCCTGTGAGATGGATTTCTGCGCGCCACCGGCAGAACGTTAGGAAATCTGCGACGAGTCGAACAAGCGCTTCGAACGGACGAATCCGCTCGTTACGCCCATGCTGCAGCAAGGCATCGAGATCTGATTTCTCCAAACTCGACAACACACGAAATCGCTCCGGTGTGTCTTGTTGAGACCAATCCTGTAGTCGTACGCGCATCTGACGCCCTCCCTCTACGGCGAAAGTATAACGCGCATTGTGTGCACTGCAACATTTACAGCGCGATTGCCAGATCCTGAATACTTTCCTCACGCAAGACATAAGCTCGGCGGCAACGGTCAAAGGCCTCAGCGCGCGTCACTGGATCGGTGATGCCCTGCAGCGCAGCGCGAAGTTGTTGATCCTCGGGTTGCAGTGGACAACAGGCCAGAATGTCTGCCCAATCTGCGTGCGCGCGATGACTGCCACCCTTTACAGGAAGCCCTGTCGGAGGCTGCCCAAGAGACTGGCGATGGGCCTCGGCAATGTGTTGCGTTCCCCGCCATTTGCCCGCAAAGGAGTGCCCCGCAATGTGCGGGCTGACCTGCCACACCGCCGCAAGCAGGGACTCAGAAATCAGAGGCTCCTCTGGAAACACATCGAGCGCCCAGTCCAGGTCCGGTCGCTGTATAACTGTCTCGGCGGTGAATAAGCGTCCTCGAGCCGCATTGATGACCAGCCCACCAGAGCGCATCGGCGCGAGCCCTGCGGGCGACAACAGGCCGAGCGTTGGCCAGGGCCCTGTGGTCGTGAGCGGGACATGCACTGACAGCACGTTGGCCTGCGACAACACCTGCTCCCACGGCTGATCTTGTGGACATCGGGCGTGTGCAGCAGCGGGCGGATCGGAGACAAGAACCAGACAGCCGAGCGCCTGCGCACGTGCGGCGAGCCGGCGTCCAATCTGACCATAGCCAATCAAACCGAGACACAGCCCGTCAAAGCCCCGTTGTCGCACCTGTACCCATCGAGCAATCGTGGCTAACACATAATCTGTCACAGCAAGCGCATTACACCCCGGTGCGCTGGCCACGCAAACCCCGCGGGCGCGCAGTGCCTCCAAAGGCAGGTGCTCAGTCCCAATGGTGGCGGTCCCAATAAAGCGCAGGGTGGAAGAAAACTGCGTTAAATCCAGGCGCACAGTTGACCGTACATACACCGCATCAGCGACCTGACAGAGTGCAGCAGGGATGGACCGGCCCTGATAGCGGACGATTTCAAACCCCTCCGGCGCGAGAGCTTCGACCCCGACTAAGTCCTCATCAGCAACCAACACCGGCACGGTTCACCCCACACTTTTCGAAATTGTTCCCTATACTCTCGCCTCCATGCAAAAAGAAAACCCCATGCCGACGCAAGACGATTCATTTATTCCACTGGCACACTTTACTGGGAATGCTCAACAGGTACGTCTCATCGCCCCCACGGCCGCGCATCCATTGCTGCTCGCCGATCTGGTTCGGCGCTCCAAACGACTCGTCGTCGCGGTTGTCGACCGTCCGGCGGAGACTGAAGCATTACGGGCCGCAGTCCAATTTTTTTTACAACACGCCGATCAAACAGACAGTGACTTCCCCATCATCCATTTACCAGATTGGGAAACACTGCCATACGACGCGTTCTCGCCCCATGAAGACATCATCTCTGAGCGTCTCGCCGCGCTATCCCAGCTCACGCACCAAACTCAGGGGTTACTCGTTCTTCCTGCGGCGTCTCTGGCGCAACGCTTTCCGCCAAAGACTCACGTCGAAGGCCAACGCTTTGCGCTCAAAGTCGGGCAACGGCTGGACCTCATCACTGAGCGACGTCGGCTCGAGCAAGCGGGCTATCATGCCGTGGATACCGTCCGTGAACACGGCGAGTTTGCGATTCGGGGCGCAATTTTGGATGTGTTTCCGATGGGGTCCGCCCATCCTATCCGAATCGACTTGTTCGATTCAGAGATTGAAACCCTGCGTGCCTTCGACCCAGACACGCAACGGACGCTCACGCGAATTGACGAGATCACCCTTCTCCCCGCACGGGAAATTCCACTCACCGAAGTCGGCATCAAACGATTCCGTCAGCATTGGCATGAGCGGTTTGAAGGAAATCCGAGGGATTGTTCGATTTACACGGATGTCTCGTCCGGGATCGCACCGCCTGGTATCGAGTACTATGCACCCCTATTTTTTGAGACCATGGCCACACTCTTCGATTACCTTCCGGCGACCGCCATTGTAGTTCAGGTTGGCGAGGTCCATGCCGCACTGGAGCGGTTTTGGAGCGATGTCACTACACGCTATGACAGCTTACGGCATGACCGTCGTCGCCCCATTCTCGAACCATCGAGCCTCTTTATCCCGACCGAGACCGTGTTCTCGCAAATCAAGACGCTCACCCATGCGGCCCTCCTATCCGGGGATCATGGAAGACTAACTGCGCTGCCAGAGGTGTCCTTCGATGCCCGCGCCACTGATCCAGCTGATCGATTACGCCGCTTTTTGGAGACACAGCCCCACACCGTCCTGGTTGCAGAGTCTGCGGGTCGACGTGAAGCGCTGTTGGAAATGCTCGCGAAGTATCACTTGAGTCCCACCGTCATCGAACATCCAACCGAGGCAGTGCATCACACGCTCTCACTCACCGTCGGCTATCTCGATGCAGGCGTCATCGTTGAGACACTCGCCTACATTCCAGAATCCGCACTGTTTGGCCGCAGGATTCCGCAGCGTCGACGTCGAAAGCAACATGAGGTCGCATCAGATCTGATCATTCGCGATCTCTCTGAACTCGCCGTCGGCGACCCGATCGTTCATTTGGACCATGGTATTGGGCGCTATCAAGGGCTGGAGCTGATCTCCTTAGGGGACGACACCAACGAATTTGTCACGGTCGAATACGCAGAGGGCGCCAGGCTCTACGTCCCAGTCACCCATCTCGGGGTCTTGAGTCGATACGCTGGCGGCGATCCTGAGCAAGTAAGCCCCTATCGCCTCGGGTCTGACCGTTGGAGTAAGGCGAAGCAAAAAGCGGCCGAAGAAATTCGGGATAAAGCGGCCGAATTGCTTGCCATTTACGCCAAGCGGGCAGCTGAAACGGGCTATGCACATGCGGTCGATGACGAGGCCTATCAGCGCTTTGCCGCCGGTTTTCCATTTGAGCTCACGCCAGACCAGGAGGCAGCTGTCGATGCAGTCTTGGCAGATCTCGAATCACCAAAACCCATGGATCGGCTCATCTGTGGTGACGTTGGCTTTGGAAAAACCGAAGTGGCCATGCGCGCAGCCTTCGTCTCTGCCAATGCAGGTAAGCAGGTCGTTGTCCTGGTCCCAACCACACTGCTTGCCCAACAACATTTTGAGAGTTTTCGAGACCGTTTTGCGGACACCGCCTTCCGGGTCGAAGTCATCAGCCGATTTCGGTCGCAAAAAGAGACGCAAGCCGTCATCGAAGCCGCAAATCGAGGTCAGGTCGACGTCATCGTTGGCACCCACAAACTGCTGTCCAGCCAACTAAAGCTGCCAGACCTTGGCCTTTTAATTATCGATGAAGAACATCGCTTTGGGGTGGCACAAAAAGAAGCCCTCAAACGCTGGCGTGCGGCTGTTGATATTCTCACGCTCACGGCTACGCCCATCCCACGTACCCTGAATCTATCGATGGCTGGGATTCGGGATCTGTCTGTCATTGCGACACCGCCAGCACGTCGTCTGTCCGTCAAGACCTTCATCAAACGCAAAGACGATGTGTTGGTGAAAGAGGCGATCCTGCGCGAGCTATTGCGGGGTGGACAGGTCTACTACCTCCACAATGAGGTCAAAAGTATCGAACGGGCGGCCGAACATATTCGCGGTCTTTTGCCCGAAGCCCGGGTCATCGTTGCGCATGGACAAATGCGTGAACGCGAACTCGAGGAGGTCATGAGCGACTTCTATCACAAACGCTACAATGTCCTAGTGTGCTCGACCATTATCGAGACTGGGATCGATATTCCGTCGGCAAACACCATCTTAATCGACCGTGCCGACCAGTTTGGACTGGCTCAACTGCATCAACTTCGTGGGCGCGTTGGACGCTCTCACCACCAAGCCTATGCTTATTTACTCACTCCAGATCCTCGCAGCCTGACGCCTGATGCAATCAAACGTCTAGAGGCCATTGAAGCAGCGAGCGATTTGGGTGCAGGCTTTCAATTGGCAACGCATGATCTCGAGATTAGAGGTGCCGGCGAGCTCCTGGGGGAAGAACAGTCTGGGAATATGCCTGTCTCT
>RFUY01000104.1 GCA_009922705.1 Gammaproteobacteria bacterium | reverse complement strand
ATCGTCACCACGTGGGGTGCGTCTAGAACGAATTTGGTTAACCCAAAGGCGAGTTTCATGCGTTACGGCGTCGGTGAAAAAACGCGAGTATACCTGACCCCGCTAAGCCACAGGGCGCTCAAATACAGGACGCCAGCGAACACCAGTAATGCCGTTAATTGACCGACTCGAGCCCAGACGGTCAGCCCCGAGAAGGCGTCAGCCGTTGGCGTGATCCACAGGCACTGCATCATTACCACCAACGCAACACTCAATTGCGCCATGGGTCGCCATGGAAGCCGCTGCCAGGTATACCAACCACGCTGGGACAAACCTCTGAGTAATAGACCTGCGTTTAACCAGGCCGACACACTGGTGGCCAATGCGAGCCCAACGTGCCCAAGCGACCAGACAAACATCAGGTTCAGGATCATATTTGCGCCCATGGCAATGAGACCGATGCGCACCGGTGTCGCCGTGTCTTGCCGGGAGAAATAGTGCGGTGCGAGCACTTTAATCGCCATGAATGCCGGCAATCCAATCGCATACGCAGTCAATGAGGCAGCTGCCTGCTTCACATCTGAAACCTGCATGGCGCCATATTGGAATAATGTCGAGAGAATCACCTCTCCAAACACGATCAGTGCCAGCGCACAAGGCCACCCCAATAACATCACCACCCAAAGTGCCCAGGTTTGTGTCATCCGTGCTGTCGAGGCATCACTTTGAGCAAAGGCGCGAGACAACACGGGCAAAATCACCGTTGAGACGGCGATGGCAATCACCCCTAAAGGAAGCTCGACTAAGCGATCCGAATAATACAACCAAGACACCGACCCCGAGACCAACAGGGAAGCGAGCACAGTATCAAGCAACAAATTGATCTGACTGACCGAGACGCCAAACAGCGCCGGCACCATCAACGTCAAAATTTTACCCACTCCCGGATGACGCTCAGACCAGCGCGGCACTGGCAGACACCCTGCAGCCAGTAGCGGCGGAATCTGAATCAATAGCTGCACCACTCCGGCGACGAGAACCCCGATCGCAAGCCCCCGGACCGAGGGATCCATGTGTGGAGACAACCAAATTGCGGCGGCAATCAAGACCAGGTTCAGAAAGATTGGGGTCGCAGCAGGCACCGAAAAACGCCCCACCGTGTTCAAAATACTCCCAGAAAAGGCAACCAGACTGATCAATCCCAAATACGGAAATGTCCAACGCAACAGCTCGCCCGTCAGTTGCAACTGCGCAGGCTGATCCGCGAAGCCCGGTGCGAAGGCCATCGCGATCCAAGGGGCGGCCACCACACCAAAGGCGGTCACCGCCACAAGAATGAGCCCAAATCGTGCCGCGACTGCATCGAGCAGACGCTGCATCGAGGCCTCTCCCTCCTGCTCGCGGGTCGCGGCCAGCACCGGAACAAAGGCTTGCGCGAAGGCACCCTCGGCAAATAATCGACGCAAAAAATTGGGGATCTTAAAGGCGACAAAGAAGGCGTCAGCAGCAGCCGACGCACCGATGAGTTGCGCGAACACCACATCGCGCACTAAACCAAGCACGCGAGAGACCATCGTCCAACCACCGACCGTGAGGCCAGAACGCATCAAGCGCGAGGCATTCACCGGGTCGCTCGTCCTAATTCAGAGATCACGCGCAGCTCCGTGCATCGACCGTTCAATCCAAAATTAAAGCATGTTGCGTCGGCACACACCATGACGCAGCCCAGACAGGCACCTGATTCATCAAGGAATTCTTGACCTTTACGGACGGAACCGGATAACATCTCGCGCCTTGAATTTGGAGTCCAAACTCCGCGTTTCATCAGTGTAAGGAAGAATCCCGGTGGCCAATAGTCCCCAAGCGCGCAAGCGCGCCAAACAAGCCGACGTTCGTCGCAACCATAACGCGAGCCTGCGCTCACGTGCTCGGACTTATGTGAAGAAGACCTTGGCGGCGATCCACGCTGGTAACCATGGTGATGCGCTTGCCGCGTTCAAACTGGCGACGCCGATCATCGACGGCATGGTCAACAAAGGGTTGTATACGAAAAACAAATCGGCTCGGATCAAGAGTCGATTAAATGATCGGATTAAAGCAATCGCTTCTTGAGTCCGTCTCATCTCGTGTAACGCGGATGCGTTACACGAGCGCCATGTTGTCGCGATGAATTAACGTTTCCCCTTCGACAAGCACATTGAGCTGACGTAAGTCTTGGGTGCTTTTGCCGCACATCGTCTGCGCAACATCGGCATCGTAATTCACCAACCCAATTGCAACCGAGCGTCCCTCGGGGTCCACCACTGCCACAACATCGCCTCGACGGAACTCCCCGTCAATAGCCGTGACACCCACGGGCAATAAACTGCGACCAAGACGCGCTAAGGCATCGACGGCGCCGCTATCAACGATCAGACGTCCTTTCACCTGCTTGTGAGAGGCCAGCCAACGTTTGCGGGCTGCGAGTGGTTTTAAATCTGGCGTCAGCAATGACCCGATCTCTGGATCACCGCTCGCCAACCGTGTCAGCACCTGTGGCGTACGGCCACTTGCAATCACCGTCATTGCGCCAGACCGTGCAGCTTGCACCCCAGCCTGGATCTTCGTATACATGCCGCCGCTACCGAGCGTACCCCCGGTCCGTCCAGCCATCGACTGCAAACTCGGGTCGAGCGCACGGGCCTCCCGAATCAACTGGGCGCTGGGATCCTTGCGTGGGTCTCGATCAAAAAATCCATCCTGATCCGTGAGAATCACCAAGACGTCTGCTTCGAGCAGATTGGTAGCAAGCGCGGCGAGCGAATCGTTATCGCCAAACCGAATTTCCGCGGTGGCGACCGTATCGTTTTCATTGACGACAGGCACGACACCAAATCGCATTAACGTTTTCAAGGTGTCTCGAGCGTTTAGGTACCGCTCGCGTTCGGCTAAGTCCTCATGGGTCAGCAGCACCTGCGCGGTCGAAATCCCATGAGCCTGAAAGCAACTCTGCCATGCCTGTACCAAACCCATTTGTCCGATCGCCGCGGCCGCCTGCAAGACCGGGACTTCTGTGGGGCGCGTTGCGAGCGCCAAGGTCTTGAGTCCAACTGCAATTGCACCAGAGGACACCACACACAACTCGATCCCCTGCGCACGCAATCGAACCATTTCATCGACCCAATGCTGCATCCTGACGACATCAAGCCCCTGACCATCGTTGGTCAACAACGCACTTCCGATCTTAACGACCCAGCGCTTCGTTTGCGCCAAGCGCTCACGATCACTCGCGGACAAAGATCACCTCCATACCGTCATCATCATCCTCTAAGTCATCCTCGAGCACGTCACCCTCTGCAGACGCACGGCGCTTCGCCCGAAGTTCCGCGAGCCGATCATGCGCCTCTTGCGCCATCGCCGACAACCACGCGTTCTCAGCAGCCTCAAGCTCTGGATTCTCTCGCCGCTCAAGCGCCAGTACTTCGATCCGGGTCATGAGGGCTTGGGATAACGCCGTCATCCCCTCACCGGTGACACCAGAGATCGCGAAGACAGGATGCGGCCAATTAAAGGCCTCTTTCAGTTGGGCAAGTCGTTCAGAACGCGTCTCAGGCGCCAACACATCGATCTTGTTCAGCACCAGCCAGCGCTCCCGCGCCGCCAAAGATGGACTGAATTGCTCTAATTCATCCGCAATGACTGCAACCGCTTCAACAGGATCTTCGTCCGTTAAGGGCGCCACATCGACGACATGCAATAGCAAACGAGTCCGTGTGAGATGTTTCAAAAACCGGGTCCCTAACCCAGCGCCTTCCGCGGCACCTTCAATGAGCCCTGGAATGTCTGCGATCACAAAGCTGCGATGAGGAGCTAACGACACCACACCCAGCTGTGGCACCAACGTGGTGAAGGGATAGTCTGCAATTTTTGGTTTCGCGGCAGACAATTGGCTGATCAGAGTAGATTTACCAGCGTTCGGTAATCCCACAACACCAACATCCGCCATTAGCCGTAACTCAAAACGCAACCGATAGACCTCACCAGGTGTCCCGGGTGTGGTCCGACGGGGCGCTCGATTCGTGCTCGATTTAAATCGAGTATTGCCGAGCCCTCCGCGCCCCCCTTGAGCGACCAACAGCACATCCCCGTTTCCAAGAACCTCGCCCACCAAGGTATTGGTTTCATCGTCGTAGATTGCGGTGCCCACAGGCACTTTGAGCAGCGTGTCTTCGCCTTGCGCTCCGGTTTTATTTCGCCCGCCACCAGGCCGACCATTATCTGCGCGGTAGCGAGGTTGATAGCGATAATCGATCAGTGTGTTGAGGCTATCGTCACCGATCAGTAGCACAGAGCCGCCATGACCTCCATCGCCACCATCTGGACCGCCTTTTGCGATAAATTTTTCTCGACGGAAGCTCAGACAGCCCCGACCACCGCTGCCCGCTTCGACCGTGACCAGAGCTTCATCTACAAACTTCATGGGCGTCCCCTAAAACGCAAAAGCCCCGCGCGAGCGGGGCCTTGAACTTGAGTCTTCGTCGATCTTACGCGCTGACGACACTCACGTAGCGGCGCTTGTTCGGTCCTTTGACCTCGAACTTCACTTCACCGTCTGCTTTCGCAAACAAGGTGTAATCCGTGCCACACCCAACGTTTACACCCGGATGAAACTGCGTACCACGCTGACGTACCAGGATGTTTCCAGCGATGACTTGCTGACCACCAAACTTCTTCACGCCTAGGCGTTTACTCTCGGAATCGCGCCCGTTACGGGTACTCCCACCAGCTTTCTTGTGAGCCATCTCTGTCTCCTATTATGACGCGTTAATTGCCGTAATCTTGATTTCAGTGAACCACTGACGGTGGCCCTGACGCTTCATGTGGTGCTTCCGGCGCTTGAACTTGACAATATGGACCTTATCGCCGCGTCCGTGTTGCACGATTTCTGCAGACACCTTCGCCCCGTTCACAACAGGTGTTCCCACCTGGATTTGCTCGCCTTCGCCGACCATCAATACGCGATCAAAATCGACGGTCGAGCCTGTTTCAGCTTCGATCTTTTCGACTTTTAAGAGCTCACCCTCAACGACACGATGTTGCTTGCCGCCTGTTTCAATGACCGCGTACATGATCTACTCCACAATAACTAAGATGGTTTTCCCACCCGAAAGGCGGCGAATAATAGGGAAGTTTAAAACGAAAGACAAGCACTAACACAGAATGCGTGAAATCTCTCAAGGGCACGCTAGAATGCCAGTCTCGCAACAAAAAGGGTCCCAATGACTTCCGCCGACGATCTCATTTCTTTGGTCCGCGCTGACTTCGATGCACTCAATGATCTACTGATCTCTCAGCTCGGATCTGAGATCGATCTCGTTGAGACGGTCAGCCAGTATTTGATCCAGTCAGGTGGAAAGCGTGTGCGTCCTTTATTAACCCTCCTTGCCGCGCGTGCGCTTGGGACTGAACACACGCAGCACATTGCTGCTGCGGCCGTGATTGAGTGTTTACACACAGCCACGCTTCTGCACGATGACGTGGTCGATGAGTCTAAAGCGCGGCGCGGACAGCCGAGCGCGAATGTCCTGTTTGGCAACGCCCCAAGTGTCCTCGTCGGCGACTTCGTCTATTCGCGAGCCTTCCAATTAATGGTCGGGATCGGCGATCT
>RFUY01000103.1 GCA_009922705.1 Gammaproteobacteria bacterium | reverse complement strand
CGTGTCTGCGATGCACGGGATACAGATCTCCACCGCAGTCGGGGATCTCCTGGAATTCGATGCAGTGGTGGTGTGTGCCGGTGTCGGGAGTCGGGCGATTGCTGCGCAACTGGGTGATCGGATCAATGTCTATCCGGTCAAGGGATATTCCATCACGGTGCATCTCGATGATGGGGATGCGCAAGCCGCAGCACCCTGGGTGAGTCTGAATGATGACGACGCTAAAATCGTGACATCCAGATTAGGGGCGACGCGTTTCAGGGTCGCAGGGACAGCTGAGTTCAATGGCGACAACAAAGATATTCGCACCGCTCGCGTGCAGCCGTTGATCGACTGGACACGACACTTGTTTCCTCAGATCAATACCGACAAGGTCCTTCCATGGGCCGGATTGCGTCCGATGATGCCGGATATGATGCCTAGAGTCCGGCGCGGGCGACATGCCAATGTCTTCTATAACACGGGGCATGGTCATTTGGGTTGGACGCTGAGTGCGATCACGGCTTACATGACGGCAGAGCTCGTCAATCAAACAAAAGCGGGTGATCTTTTCCCAGTAACCGCCTACTCATGAGAGAGTTCGACCTGGCTTGATGCCTGATTGAATCTGGTGCCTGATCTTTGGTGTTGGTTTGACTGCGTGTTCTGTGTGGATGTGATGTGCGAGGCTACCAGCATCGGGTCAACTGCATCCTTAAAGAAGTTGCTTAAGCGCGCCCACTCGAAAGAGTAGACAGTGATTGGATGACCACTTAAGGTGGGGGCGACATGAAGCAGATACTGTCGGACCTTAACTGGTTTGAGCGTTCGTCAGTGTGTTGCGCGCCCCAGGCTCACGGAGTGACGCGGGGGGCGTCCGAGTGCAAACGACACCTATTTGGATAGAAGAAGACGGAGAAACATCCATGAAACATCTCGCTTGTGCGGTGACAGCCGCATGCCTCGCATCAACCATGGCAGTCGCCGGCGGGCACGCTAAGTCCGTGACGCTTGGCATTGCATTAGGATTTACCGGGCCCGCGGAATCCCTCGCAGAACCAATGGCCCGTGGCGCTGAACTCGCGATCAAAGAGGTCAATGCGTCTGGAGCACTTTTGGATAACGCGACCATTTCCATCGTGCGTGCAGACTCGACGTGCGTGGATGCGGCCGCCGCGGCGGCCGCGGCTGAGCGACTTGTGTCGTCTGAGCGCGTGGATTCAATCATCGGTGGATTGTGCTCAGGGGCAACCATTTCGATGTTGCAAAACGTCGCGATGCCAAAGGGTGTCGTTCTTTTCTCACCCTCGGCGACCTCGCCCGCATTATCGACCCTGGAAGACAATGGATTCTTTTTCCGTGCGTCACCCTCTGATGCGCGTCAGGGACAGGTGATCTCCGAAATCTTGATGGAGAAAGGGCATCGTTCGATTGCAATGACCTACACCAACAACGATTACGGGAAGGGACTTGCGGATTCGATTCAAACCAACTTTGTTGCCGCTGGCGGCAAAGTCACGATTAATACACCGCATGAAGACGGCAAGGGTGATTACGGTGCAGAAGTCGGGGCGCTCGCTCAAGCCGGTGGCGATATCTTGGTGGTCGTGGGGTATCTCGATCAAGGTGGGAAAGGCATCATCCAATCTGCGCTTGATGCAGGTGCCTTTGATCAGTTCTTCCTGCCGGATGCGATGATTGGGGACAGTCTCGTGCAAGCGATTGGTCCTGATTTAAATGGTGCTATTGGCTCTGTGCCTGGCACTGATTCAGATGGTGCAACGACCTTCGCAAAACTTGCGACCGCGGATGGGTTTGAATCGGGCCCGTATTCGCCTGAGTCTTATGACGCCGCAGCGCTCACGTTACTGGCCATGCAGGCGGCCAATTCAAAAGACCCCAAGGTGTTCAAAGACAAGGTGTTTGATGTTGCGAACGCGCCAGGAGAAAAGATTTTCCCTGGTGAGTTGGGCAAAGCGCTGACGATTCTCAAAAATGGTGGTGAAATCGACTATGTCGGTGCAACCGCGGTGGAGCTCATTGGCGGTGGTGAGTCGGCTGGAAGCTACCGTGAGATCTTGATCAAGGACGGTCAGATCACTACCGTGCGGTATCGGTAACTCCGCCCTGAAGACCGCATGTGTGTCATGCGGTCTGGATTGCGTCTGATGATTGTCGTTGAAGCTTTGCACAAACACTTTGGCGGTGTGCGTGCGGTCAATGGGGCTAGCTTGCGTATCGCCCCTGGCTCTATTACGGGCCTGATTGGTCCGAACGGAGCGGGGAAGACGACCCTATTTAATGTGATTGCTGGCGTCTATGCGCCAACGTCTGGACGGGTCCTACTCGATGGTGAAGATATCACCGGACTCAAGCCTCACCAGTTGTTTCAAAAGGGTGTGTTGCGCACCTTCCAGCTTGCTCATGAGTTTTTCACGCTGACGGTTCGTGAAAACTTGATGATGGTTCCTCCGAATCAGGCCGGTGAACGTTTACTCAACACCTGGTTTCGTCCAAGTTTAGTGCGTGCTTGCGAGGAGGCCGTCCGGGCGAAAGCCGATGAGGTGATTCGCTTTTTAGAAATCGAACACGTCGCGGATGAATTCGCAGGGAATTTGTCGGGTGGCCAAAAGAAGCTACTTGAGCTTGGTCGCACCATGATGGTGGATGCCAAGATTGTGTTTCTGGATGAAGTGGGTGCTGGCGTAAACAGGACGCTGTTGCACAAGATCGGGGATGCGATCTTGAAACTCAATCAGGAGCGTCAGTACACGTTTTGTTTGATCGAGCACGATATGGAGTTCATCGCGCGCCTGTGTGATCCCGTTATTTGCATGGCTGAGGGCGCCGTACTCGCCGAGGGCACAGTCGAGGCTGTCAAAAATAACGAACAGGTGATCGAGGCCTACCTCGGTACTGGTCTGAAACAGAAGCGCACGGCATGAGCTTTTTGATTGGCCGAGAGATGACCGGAGGCTATGGAGCGGCGGATATCTTGCACGCCTGCACCATTGGTGTGGAGCGCGGTGAGATTGCGGTGATTGTTGGACCGAATGGTGCGGGAAAATCAACCGCGATGAAGGCGGTCTTTGGAATGCTACCGCTGCGTCAGGGTGAGGTGGTGTTCGATGGTGAGGTGATCACCCACCTGAAGCCGGAGGAACGTGTCCGTAAAGGGATGGGCTTTGTACCGCAGACCCACAACGTGTTTACCTCGATGACGGTTGAAGAAAATTTGGAAATGGGCGGGTTTATTCGCACTGATGCGATTCAAGACTCAATCGCCCAAGTCTACGATTTGTTTCCGATCTTAAAAGAAAAGCGAAAACAACCGGCGGGGCAACTCTCCGGCGGGCAGCGCCAACAGGTGGCTGTTGGTCGTGCCCTGATGACCCAACCGAAGGTGCTGATGCTCGATGAGCCCACAGCGGGTGTCTCACCGATCGTGATGGATGAGCTCTTTGATCGCATTATTGAAATCGCCCGATTGGGTGTTGCCATTTTGATGGTGGAGCAGAATGCCAAACAGGCCCTGCAAATCGCAGATAAGGGGTATGTGTTGGTCCAAGGGCGCAACCGTTTCACAGAGACGGGCGAGGCGCTGCTCGCCAATCCAGATGTCCGTCGCGCGTTTTTAGGGGGATAAGGGGATGGATCTGATCAATGCCCTGACGCTCTTGGGAAATTTCTTGATCGTTCCGGGATTGACCTATGGCTCGCAGCTCGCACTGGGTGCGTTAGGCGTGACCTTGGTGTACAGCGTGTTGCGGTTTTCTAATTTCGCGCACGGCGAAACAATGGCCTTTGGGGCGATGTTGACGATTTTGGTGACGTGGGGGTTCCAGCATCTTGGGATCTCGATCAGTCCGCTGCCAACGGCCTTACTCGCGCTACCCTTTGGAATCTTTGGCACCGTGCTGTTTACGCTCTTTATCGATCGGACGGTCTATGCCTACCACCGCGCGAGGAAAGCATCGCCGATCGTATTTCTGATCGTCTCAATTGGTGTGATGTTCGTCATGGGAGGACTGATTCGGTTTGTGATCGGGCCAAATGATCAGGTGTTTTTCGACGGTACGCGCTTCCTGTTATCGGCACGAGAATTCCGACAGATGACCGGTTTGGCGGAGGGTCTTGCGATTCGCATGACACAAGTCGTCACCGTGGTGACCGCGATGATCATCGTGGTGGCCTTATTTTGGTTTCTAAATCACACCCGCACTGGAAAATCGATGCGCGCGTATGCGGACAATGAAAATCTTGCGCTCTTATCCGGCATTAATCCGCAGCGTGTGGTGTTCATCACTTGGGTGTTGGTGGCGGCTTTGGCGACGATTGCGGGGACGCTCTACGGCTTAGATAAGAGTTTTAAGCCCTTTGTGTACATGCAGTTACTGCTGCCTATTTTTGCTTCTGCCATTGTCGGAGGCGTCGGCAATCCGGTGGGTGCGATTGCGGGTGGCTATGTCATTGCGTTTAGTGAACTGATTTTGACCTTTGCCTATAAAAAGGTGTTGCAGTACTTGGCACCGGAGGGTGTTGTGGTTGATTCACTGATGCAAATTCTGGGAACCGACTACAAGATTGCCGTGTCATTTATTATTTTGGTGATTGTTTTGGTGGTACGCCCTACCGGCTTGTTCCAGGGGAAAACGCTGTGACGCCTGCGACCTTTTTTCAGCAGTATCGTGCACCCGTGCTGTTCTCTGTGATGGCGGCGTTGTTGCTCAGCGTCGGCTTGTTGCAGAGTTGGGGCGTCGCGCTGACTATTTTCAACATGTGCCTGATCAGCGCCATTATGGCCTTAGGGGTCAATATGCAATGGGGTTACGCCGGCCTCTTTAATGTGGGCGTGATGGGATTCGCAGCGCTGGGTGGGCTTGCTGGTGTGTTGGTCTCGATGCCGCCAGTAACTGAGGCCTGGCAAGCAGGTGGACTCGGGATTCTACTTGGACTACTCATCACCTTCGGAACGGTCATGGCATGCCTTGCCATTTGGCCCCGGGTACGCCACTGGCGGAGTCGATATTGGATTGTTTCTGCATTGATCATTGCCGGGTATGCGTTACTCCGTGTTTGGTTTGATCCCGGAGTTGATGCAATTGAGGGGATTGATCCCTCGGTCACCGGCTACCTTGGGGGCTTAGGCTTACCAATTGTCTTGGCTTGGCCTGTCGGCGGTTTGTTTGCGGCTGGGGTTGCCTTCGTGATCGGTAAAATTGCGCTCGGGTTACGCTCCGATTACTTGGCGATTGCGACCCTTGGGATTTCAGAGATCATCATCTTCTTCATCAAAAATGAAGAGTGGCTGACCAGAGGTGTCAAGAATGTCAATGGATTACCGCGTCCAGTGCCGTTTGAAGTGGACCTCCAACAAGCGGTGTGGTTCCAGGACCTTGCCATGCGATTTGGTGTCCCACTGACCGATGCGTCTTCAATCTTTGTAAAACTCTGTTACGCCGGATTATTTCTTCTGGTGATCGCGGTGTTGTTGTGGTTCTCAGAGACCGCCTTAAAGTCGCCTTGGGGACGCATGATGCGTGCAATTCGGGACAACGAAGTGGCAGCAGCAGCCATGGGGAAAGATGTCACTTGGCAGCATCTGCGAATCTTTATACTGGGGTCTGCCGTGATTGGCATGGCCGGGGCGATGCTCACAACGCTCGAT
>RFUY01000102.1 GCA_009922705.1 Gammaproteobacteria bacterium | reverse complement strand
CCGCTTCCACCGCATATGGAGGCTATATTGCGTACCGCGGGTCTCGATCCCGATCTGTATTAAAGGAAGAGGCATGGCACAAGATCCTTGGACGGAATCATCCGATCCATTACCGCGCGCTCAGGGTGATCGTGAGAGTGAGCGCCTATGGTCTACGTTAGAACGGGTGTTGACCGAGTCCACCCGCGAACAGCGACGCGCGCGGCGGTGGGGCATTTTTTTTAAAACGCTGACACTTGGTTATTTGATTGGCGTTACTGTACTTCTGGTGCAATCAGACTCTGTCGCCCCTGAGTTGATTGCGACCCCTCACACGGCTGTGGTCCCGATTGATGGACTGATTGCCGCGGATGAAGCCACGAATGCGCACGATGTGATCTTAAATCTAGAAGAGGCATTTGCCGCCCCGACTGCGCGAGGGGTGATGCTGGAAATTAACTCACCTGGCGGCAGTCCAGTGCAGTCTGAATATGTGTATCGGGCACTGATGCGGTTGAAAGCGGCCTATCCGAGTAAACCTGTCCATGCGGTGATCGGGGATATTGGCGCCAGTGGTGCCTACTACATTGCGGCCGCCGCCGATTCTATTCATGCGGCACCTGCATCGATTGTTGGATCGATCGGCGTAGTGTCCTCTGGCTTCGGATTTGCAGGTCTTTTGGAGAAGCTTGGTGTTGATCGTCGTGTGATCACCGCAGGTGAGAGTAAGGCGATGTTGGATCCATTTCTCCCAGAGTCAGCGGATGATCGTGCGCACTTGCAGACATTGCTTGATCAGACCCATGCGCAATTTATCGCGCGGGTTCGAGAAGGGCGGGGCGATCGACTGTTGAGCGATGCAGTCTTCGACGGCCGGATTTGGAATGGAGAAACCGCATTAGCGCTCGGGCTTGTGGATTCTTTGGCTGGACCAGATGAGGTTGCACGCGATCTCATTGGTGCCGCAGAGCGCGTCTACTACGTGACTGATGAGCCGCTGTGGCAACAAGTGACCCGTCAGATTGGTGTCGGTGTCTCGGTTGGTTTACGGCAATGGCTACGTGCGATCACGCCTCCGATCACACCTTAGGGAACCTGTAATCCGATCTCCCGGGCCCATCGGCTCAGTGTGATTAATGGCAGCCCTTCAAGCGCCGTGGGATCTTGGCTCTCCACTGCGTCAAATAAGGAAATGCCTCGGCATTCGACTTTGAATGCACCTGCCGTATCGAGCGGTTTCTCGACCGCGACATAGCGCTCAATCTCCGCTCGGCTGAGCCTCCTAAACTGCACCCGAGCCTGTTCGCAATGCATGCGCTCGGATCCATCAGGACCCAACAATGCGACGGCCGTCATAAACCACACTGAGTGCCCTGAAAGCGCCATCAGCATGGCGATGGCTCGCTCAGGAGTCTCCGGCTTACCGAGAAGACCAGAAGGACCTTGGCACACCTGATCACCGCCCCAAATCCAGGCGTTAGGGGCTTGGGTTCGCAGTGCGGCTGCCTTGGCTCGCGCCAGCCGCTGTGCGGTCGTTTGCGCATCCTCGCCAAGGCGCGGAGTTTCATCGAGTTTTGCTGCGATGGCCTGAAACGGGATCCCCAGTCGTGTAAATAGCTTGATTTTATAGGGACTCTCGGTTGCGAGCAGGTGCGGGTTGCCAGTGTTCAACGCAATGATTTCCTTTGACAGTGTGGCGAGGCGTCACTAGAATTCGCCGCCTATGTTTTCCGAGACCCTTCCTGAGCGCCTAAACGCAGTACGCTTCGTGGATGCGGGGGATCGGTTGGCTGGCGCTCTTGAGCCAGCACATTACAAGAGGTTTGCGGAAATCGCGACCCTGATGCCCGGCGGGACTGTCGAACTGCAGGGTGCGCGAGACGCATTTGGGCCGCGTGTGATCACGGGATCGTTGCGGTGCGAGGCGGAGTTGACGTGTCAACGGTGCTTGCAACCTGTGGTTGTTCCCTTGGTTGGAACACTGCGGTGGGGACTGGTCCGAGACGAGAATGCCGCAGCACAGTTGGATCGGGAGTACGATCCGGTCGTGTTGGACGACGGAGACGTCTGGGTACGTCAAGTCATTGAAGATGAATTGTTGTTGCTGGTGCCGATCATGCCAATGCATGACATGTGCGACATCGGATGGACATCAGATCCGGAGCCTGACGTGGCGCCGGAACGGGAGAGCCCCTTTGGGGTGCTCAGAGCATTGAAGACCGAACAGGGACCCAAAGGGGAATAGTCATGGCCGTTCAACAGAACAAGAAATCCAGATCACGCCGCGATATGCGCCGTTCACACGATGCCCTGACTGGGCCGACGCTGTCGACGGATGCAATGACCGGTGAGGTACATCGCCGTCATCATGTGAGTCCAGATGGCTTCTACCGTGGCCGTCAAGTGATCGTCACACGTCAGGACGAGTCGACAGAAGACGACGCATAAGCCGCATGGCCTACGCTGCCTTCTTCCCAGGGCAGGGATCCCAGACTGTCGGGATGCTTGCCGATTTGCTGCCGGTCTACACTGAGATCGAATCGACCTTCGCTGAGGCGTCAGAGGCACTTGGGTATGACCTTTGGGCGCTTGCACAGCAAGGGCCCACCGAGGCGCTCTCACAAACGGAAGTCACCCAGCCTCTGATGTTAACGGCAGGCGTCGCACTGTTTCGTGCCTGGACTGCCCACGATGGTCCGCTTCCGCAAGTGATGGCGGGTCACAGCCTTGGCGAGTACACCGCACTGACGTGCGCGGGCACACTGTCGCTTGCAGATGCGGTCCGTGTAGTTCGTGCACGCGGTCAGTTTATGCAGTCCGCAGTGCCGGCAGGGACTGGGGCCATGGCGGCGGTGATTGGACTTGACGATGCATTGATTGAAGAAGTGCTTGCGCAGGTCGCGCTGGACACCGGACGCGTCATTGAGGCGGTCAATTACAATGCGCCCGGACAGTTGGTGATTGCCGGACATGCAGAGGCCGTTGAGGCAGCGCTTCCCGGACTCAAGGCGGCGGGTGCCAAACGCGCACTCCCGTTACCTGTCAGTGCGCCATTTCATTGTGCACTGATGCGGCCTGCCGCCGAGCAGTTGGCGAGTGTCTTGGCGGACGTGTCGTTTCAGGCTCCGGTGGTCCCGGTGGTACAGAACGTCAGTCTGCGACCGGAGACCGATCCGGACGTGATTCGGGCTCAATTAGTGACGCAAACCTATTCGCCAGTCCGTTGGACAGACACGGTACGTCAGCTCATTGATCTGGGGCTCACTCGGGCCGTCGAGTTTGGTCCCGGTGCGGTGTTGTCCGGGTTGGTGAAACGCATTGATCCGACGTTGGCCTGCTTGCCAACGGGTCAGTTGGCTGCCTTCGACGAGGCGATCAAGCAAAGCAAGGAGTGCGTATGAGCGTTGCACTGGTAACAGGCGCGAGTCGTGGAATTGGGCGTGCCATTGCCGAGCATTTGGTGGCACAGGGGCACTATGTTATTGGGACCGCGACATCATCAGAGGGTGCGCAAGCGATCTCTGACCGTTTAGGCGCACAGGGCGAAGGTCGCGTTCTTAATGTCACTCAGGCAGAAGCGGTGAGTGCACTCGCAGAGCAATTAGCGACCGAAGACAAAAGCCCGCTGATCCTGGTCAATAATGCCGGCATCACGAAAGATACCTTGATGCTTCGGATGAAGGCAGATGACTGGAGTCAGGTCATTGACACCAACTTAAGTGCTGTCTTTACCGTGGTCTCAGCCTTTATCCGGCCCATGACAAAAGCTCGGATGGGTCGGATCATCAATATCAGTTCGGTGGTTGGATCCATGGGCAATGCCGGTCAAGTGAACTATGCGGCCGCGAAAGCTGGCCTCGAGGGGATGACCCGTGCGCTAGCCCGGGAATTTGGGTCGCGTGCGATTACAGTAAATGCGGTTGCACCTGGCTTCATCGAGACTGACATGACTCATGTGCTTCCTGAGGCGCAGAAAACGGCACTGTTGACGCAGGTTCCACTGGGACGTCTGGGGTCGGCGGATGAAGTCGCCCAAGCGGTCGCCTTTTTGGCGAGTGACGGGGCAAGCTATATCACGGGCACGACGTTGCACGTCAACGGTGGCATGTATATGGCCTAAGTCGGATGTGGGAGAGGTTGTAATCTTTTCCTCATCGGTAATAATGGCGCCACGTCGTAGCGTGGCACGACATCTTTAGGAGAATTCAAAGCGATGAGTAATATCGAAGAACGCGTCAAGAAAATTGTGTGTGAGCAACTTGGCGTTAAAGAAGAAGAAGTGACCATTGAGTCCTCTTTCGTCAATGACCTGGGTGCTGACTCTCTTGACACGGTCGAGTTGGTGATGGCGCTCGAAGAGGAATTCGAAACCGAAATTCCCGACGAAGAGGCTGAGAAAATCACCACGGTACAACAAGCCATCGCGTACATCGAAGCGCACCTGTAAGGGTCGCGGTAGACGTGTTGAATCTGAAAAGCCGCGTCCTTCGCGGCTTTTTGTTGTAACGGGCGAATAAAGGGCAGGTCATGGCGAAACGTCGTGTGGTGGTGACGGGTCTGGGGATGTTAAGTCCTTGCGGGACCACGGTGGCATCTTCTTGGGACGCGATTGTGGCGGGGCGAAGCGGCATTCGGGCGATCACTGAGTTTGAGACCAGTGAGTATCCGACCCGATTTGCAGGTCTAGTGCCAGAGTTTGATCTCGATCAGTACATGGCCGCCAAGGACGCGCGCCGAATGGATCCATTTATCCAATACGGAATGGTGGCTGCAATTCAAGCGGTTGAGGCGGCGGGTTTGTCGACTGATGTGGTCGATCCGACACGGATTGGCGTGTCGATTGGCTCAGGGATTGGCGGCTTAACGCTGATCGAGAACACCACACTATTGCTCTACAACCAGGGTCCTAAGAAGGTGTCCCCGTTTTTTGTGCCAGGGTCTATCATCAACATGATCGCCGGAAACCTCGCCATTAAGTATGGGTTTCAGGGGCCAAACATCGCCATCACCACGGCCTGTACAACGTCGACGCACTGTATTGGATTTGGTGCACGAATGATCGCTTATGGTGATTGCGACGTGGTGGTCGCCGGTGGATCAGAGAAGGCGTCAACCCCGCTAGGGATTGCCGGATTTTCAGCGGCACGTGCGCTGTCGACGCGTAACGACGATCCAACCGCTGCAAGTCGCCCCTGGGATCAAGATCGGGACGGCTTCGTGCTTGCGGATGGTGCTGCCTGTCTGGTGCTTGAAGCCTATGACACCGCAATCGCGCGCGGCGCACCGATTCTTGCAGAGTTAGTGGGCTTTGGTATGAGTGATGACGCCCATCACATGACTGCGCCCGCAGAAGACGGTCGTGGCGCGCGGGCGGCGATGGCGAATGCATTGCGTGATGCGGAGATGACTCCAGACCAGGTTGACTACATTAATGCACATGGAACGTCCACGCCCTTGGGAGATGTCGCTGAGTCGCAGGCCATTGAGAGTCTGATGGGTGATCATGCACGCCGCGTTGCCGTGAGCTCAACCAAATCGATGACTGGACACGCTCTCGGTGCTGCCGGTGCGTTGGAAGCCTGTTTTTCAGTCTTAGCGCTGCGCGATCAAATTCTGCCCCCAACGATTAACCTTGCGACGCCCGGGGAGGGGTGTCGACTGGATTATGTTCCCAAT
>RFUY01000101.1 GCA_009922705.1 Gammaproteobacteria bacterium | reverse complement strand
ACCTCACAGACCAAGGCCTGCTCGCGCTTGAGGTTGGCAATTCCGCAGGCGCGCTCGCGGCATGGTTAGAGCCCGTGCTTGGGCCCTTGTCCTGGGTTGAGTGCGCGCGGGGTGGACATGGTGTCGTGATCCTCTCAGCGGCCGACCTAGACGCGGTATACTCGGCGTTTTACGGAGACCAGGCATGAGCGGAAATACCATTGGATCCTTATTTACCGTGACGACGGCAGGCGAAAGCCATGGCCCGGGCCTGGTGGCGATTGTGGATGGGACGCCGCCGGGGATTGCGCTGTCAGAAGCGGATCTCCAAGCGGATCTGGATCGTCGGAAACCGGGTCAAAGTCAATTTACAACCCAACGCCGTGAAGAAGATACGGTCGAGATTCTGTCGGGGGTGTTTGAAGGCCTCACCACGGGCACACCGATTGGCTTATTGATTCGGAATGAAGATCAACGCTCCAAAGATTACAGTGCGATTGCCGACGTCTTCCGGCCTGCGCACGCAGATTACACCTATGCACACAAATACGGCATCCGCGACTATCGCGGGGGTGGGCGCAGTTCTGCGCGCGAGACAGCGATGCGCGTGGCGGCTGGTGCGATCGCGAAAAAAGTCCTGGCAGCACTGTTTGGCGTCAGGGTTCGGGGGTGTCTAACACAGCTCGGTCCCATCGTCTGTGACATCAAGGACTGGGAGTCGGTGTCTCAAAATCCATTTTTTTGTCCGGATCCCGAGCGGGTTTCTGAACTCGAAGACTACATGGTGGCACTACGTCGCGATCAGGATTCGATCGGTGCTCGGATTACCGTCATTGCGGATGGCGTCCCTCCCGGCTGGGGTGAGCCCGTCTTTGATCGACTGGATGCGGATCTCGCGCACGCGCTGATGAGCATTAATGCGGTGAAGGGCGTGGAGATTGGCGACGGCATGTCGGTGGTCACTGCGCGCGGCTCAGAGCATCGAGATTTACTGACGCCTCAAGGCTTTTTAACCAATCATGCGGGTGGGGTGCTTGGCGGGATCTCGTCGGGGCAACCGGTGGTGGCGCACTTGGCGCTGAAGCCGACCTCATCGATCACCACGCCCGGCCAAAGCATCAATCGTTTCGGTGATGCCGTCGAGGTCGTCACCAAGGGTCGGCATGATCCCTGTGTTGGGATCCGGGCTACCCCGATTGCTGAAGCCATGATGGCGATTGTGTTGTTAGACCATGCCTTGCGTCATCGGGGACAAAATGCACATGTCCGCACCGAGACTCCGGTCATTCCAGGCCTGGCCTCGACGTGAGCCAACCGGTCCCGAGCGCCCGTCTCGGTGGCCTCTACGGGTTGTACTTCGCACTGGTGGCCTTGATTGTCGCGTGGCTCGGCCCGTACTTTGAGGCGCTTGGCTATACGGCCAGTGAAATCGGCATCCTGATTGGGATTCTGACCGGCTCAAAAATTGTCGCGCCTTACCTCTGGGGCATGTTGGGTGACCGAATTCCGAATCGATTACGGGTCGTGCAAGCCGGGATGCTCGGGTCAGCACTGATCAGCAGTTGGCTCCTTGTGACCCCTGGGTTTTGGTCGCTGGTCCTCATTTTGGCGGTGCTGGGTCTGTTCTGGAACGCCATCATTGCGCAATTTGACACCTTGACGCTTGAGTACTTGGGGGGTGCGCATCATCGCTACTCCACTATCCGCTTGTGGGGCTCGGTGGGTTTTATCTGCGCGATGCTCGCCAGTGGTGCCTGGTTTCGGGTGTTCAGTCTTGCTAGTTTGCCGTGGATGCTCTTGATGGGTCTGCTGCTCTCGAGTCTGTTGACCCTCTGTCTGCCCCCTGTGGTGCATGCACCGCCCTCTGATGTGCCGCTTGGACGGGTGGTCGATCGGCTCCGCTTGCCAGTGGTGTGGCTGTTCTTCTTGGTGGCAGCATTGAACCAATTTGCCCATGGTCCGCTCAATGTCTTCTTTACGTTATATGTGCAAGAGCACGGGTACTCGGCATTACAAGCCGGCCAACTCTGGGCGTTGGCGGTTGCCGTCGAAGTGGTGTTGTTTTGGTGCTTGCCTCGGTTTCTTGCACGCCTCGATCTTCGACGGCTTTTGTTGTGGGCCCTCGCGGCCGGGGCATTTCGCTGGGTGATGACCGCATTCTGGGTTGATGTCCCCTGGGTCTTAATGGGGTTACAGATGCTGCATGCGCTCACCTTTGCCGCGATTCACAGTGTCAGCATTGAGTTTGTGCGGCGCTGGTTCCCACGACAACTCGCAGGTCGCGGGATGGCGCTCTACAGCGGACTGGTCTTTGGTGTGGGTGGTTCGGCGGGTGCGTTTGCGTCCGGGTTTTTGTGGGAGCATGCGGGCAGTACGGTCAGTTTTGTGTGCATGGGGGCGCTGTCTGCGGCCTTGGCTGTGGTGGTGGCCTATTCGCTAAAATCCGCACGGTTAGGTCCATCAGCCTCCAGCGATGTCAGCTATGGCTGATGTCGAAAAATCGGTACACTACCGGGCTTGATTTGCCTGGGAGTTCGCATGGCCGCACGCACCTTGTATGAAAAACTTTGGGACAGTCACGTCGTCTCGACGCGAGATGATGGATCGGCGCTGTTGTACATTGACCGTCACCTCGTCCATGAGGTCACTTCGCCACAAGCGTTTGAGGGACTGACGTTGGCCGGTCGGACGCCATGGCGTCTGGATGCCAACCTGGCCACGGTTGACCATAACGTCCCCACCGAGAACCAAGCCGCAGGGGTGGATGCCATTGAGGATCCAACGAGCCGGATTCAGGTAAAGACGCTGGATACCAATTGCGATGCGTTCGGCATTACTCAGTTCAAGATGGCGGACCCCCGTGCAGGCATTGTCCACGTCATTGGACCAGAGCAAGGGGCGACCCTGCCCGGTATGACGGTGGTCTGTGGGGATTCCCACACCTCGACACACGGTGCGTTCGGCGCATTGGCGCCGGCACCAGTGAGGTCGAACATGTGTTGGCCACCCAGTGTTTGGTGACCCAGAAAATGAAGACCATGCGCATTCGTATTTCTGGGCCACTGGGCTTTGGTGTGACCGCGAAGGACCTCATTTTGTATGTTATTGGCCAGATCGGGACTGCGGGCGGGACCGGGTGTGCCATTGAGTTCGCGGGTGATGCGATCGAGAGCTTGTCCATGGAAGGGCGGATGACGGTCTGTAATATGGCGATCGAGGCGGGCGCACGTGCCGGCCTGATTGCGGTTGATCAGACCACGATTGACTATGTCAAAGGGCGTCCGTACGCGCCGACTGGGGCTGAGTGGGACCGCGCTGTGGAGGCCTGGTCTGACTTGCACAGCGATCCAGACGCGCGGTTCGACAGTGATCTCGCCATCGATGGCACGGTGATTGAGCCACAGGTGTCCTGGGGGACGAATCCTGAGATGGTGACTGGTGTGCATGGAATTGTGCCGGATCCTGCGTTGATCGAGGATCCCACCAAACGTGAAGGGGTGGAGCGCGCCCTCAAATACATGGGCCTCACGGCCCGTCAGCCGATTCAGAGCATTCAATTGGATCGTGTTTTCATTGGCTCATGTACCAACTCTCGGATTGAAGATCTTCGCGAGGCGGCCCGTGTGGTCGAAGGAAAGCGAGTCGCTTCGTCCGTCCAGCAGGCCTTGGTAGTGCCTGGTTCAGGGCTGGTAAAGCAGGCGGCTGAGCGCGAAGGGCTCGATCAGATTTTCCTTGCGGCTGGATTTGAATGGCGCGATCCAGGGTGTTCAATGTGTTTGGCGATGAATGCGGATCGATTGGGCGCTGGCGAGCATTGCGCTTCGACCTCGAACCGTAATTTTGAGGGTCGCCAGGGCACCGGTGGACGAACCCATTTGGTGAGTCCTGCCATGGCGGCAGCGGCGGCCATTGCGGGTCACTTTGTTGACGTTCGGGAGTGGTAAGGAGTCCCCATGCAACAGTTTATTCGTGAAACAGGGGTGGTGATGCCACTGGATCGGGCCAATGTGGACACCGACCAAATCATTCCGAAGCAATACTTAAAGTCGATCAAGCGCACCGGCTTTGGCGTCAATTTGTTTGATGATTGGCGGTACCTCGACCCCGGTGAGCCAGACACTGATCACGGCACTCGACGGATCAATCCTGACTTTATTTTGAACGAGCCACGCTACCGAGAGGCGAAGATCCTCTTAGCACGCGATAACTTTGGCTGTGGGTCAAGTCGCGAACATGCGCCCTGGGCGATTTTGGAATACGGCTTTCGGGCTGTGATTGCGCCGAGTTTTGCCGATATCTTTTTCAACAATAGTTTCAAAAATGGCTTACTCCCGCTGGTACTCGAGGCTTCCTTGGTGGAGGCACTGTTTGCGAGAACGCAGGGTGCTGAGACCTATACCTTGACCATTGATTTGGCGGCACAGACGCTGGTCGGTGCCGATGGGTGGCAGGCGACTTTTGCGATCGATGCCTTCCGGAAGACCTGTTTGTTGGAAGGGTTGGATGAGATTGGCCTGACCTTGAAAGACGCAGATGCGATTCGTGCCTATGAGGCACGTCGTCGGTCTGAAGCGCCTTGGTTGTTTCGGGGGTAAGCAGTGGGACACATCATCGTATTACCCGGTGACGGCATCGGCCCGGAAATCATTGCACAAGCGGTTCGCGTCTTGGATGTCGTCAACGCACGGTTTCAGTTGGGGCTGACCCACAGTGAGGCACTGATTGGGGGTGCCGCGATTGATGCCACGGGCGTCCCGCTGCCTGAGGAGACACTGACGCAGGCGAAGGCCGCTGACGCCGTCCTTTTAGGCGCGGTGGGCGGACCGCAGTGGGATGGTCTGCCTATGAGTCAACGACCGGAGAAGGGGTTGTTGCAGATTCGGGCAGGGTTGGGGCTGTTTGCGAATCTCCGTCCGGCATTGTTGTATCCAGAACTGGCGCATGCCTCAACACTCAAGCCTGAGGTGGTCTCTGGGCTCGACATTTTGATTGTGCGGGAGTTGATCGGTGGGATTTATTTTGGCGAGCCGCGTGGCATTGACGGTCCACCTGGGCAGCGTGTGGGCTTCAACACCGATCGGTACAGCGAACCGGAAATTGAGCGGATTGGGCGCATCGCCTTCGATGCTGCACGAGCTCGGGGTGGTCGGTTGTGTTCTGTGGATAAAGCCAATGTGCTCGAAGTGACCGTATTGTGGCGTGAGGTCATGACGCGATTGGCGGCAGACTATCCAGAGGTCACCCTGTCTCACATGTATGTCGACAATGCGGCGATGCAGTTGGTGCGTGCGCCAAAGCAGTTTGACGTGGTGGTGACCGGTAATTTGTTTGGCGATATTTTAAGTGATGCGGCAGCGATGCTGACGGGGTCGATTGGCATGTTGCCGTCGGCGAGTCTCAACAGCGCGAAGCAGGGCCTGTATGAGCCTTGTCACGGGTCTGCGCCTGACATTGCTGGCACTGATTCCGCGAATCCATTGGCCACGATCTTGTCGGTGGCGATGTTGCTGAGCCACACCGTCAATCGGCCCGATGCGGCCGCGGCAATCGAGTCTGCGGTGCAGGCGGTCTTGGCGGCAGGGCTACGGACACGTGATATTGCCACGGGTGCTGCGAATGAACAGTTAGTTGGGTGTCAGGCCATGGGTGATGCGGTCGTGACCCGGTTAGAGGAACACTAAGATGCGAGTTGGATTGATTGG
>RFUY01000011.1 GCA_009922705.1 Gammaproteobacteria bacterium | reverse complement strand
GTGCACAGCGTGTCGCGAGTTTTCATCGTCATACCTTGGAAGCTGTCGCTGAAATGTTGGGGGCAGCCGGCATTGATCATCCACTCCGCTTGAATCGGCGCCATGTTGAACGGCGGTTATCGAGTAGTGAAATCAAACTGGCGGACGAGGTGTATCCGAAGGTTGCCGATGGGGCGTTATTCAATGGTGGTCTCATTGAGGATCGTCGCATCACAACGTATTGGCCCTTGGTCTCGGGTGAGAGTTTTGCGCTCCCAGATGCTGAGGCATTGCGCTAAATGATGGATATTCGCAGGAAAGGGCTGTTCTTGAGATTCGTTCTGAGGGTGCGCCAATGACCGTCTGCCCAAAAAAATCATTCAGGCGATGTGCCACCCGAGCGTATTTACTGATGATTTGCCTGTTGGCCGGATTGTCGGAGCGAATTGTCGCCAAGGAGACGGAAGGCGGGAGTGATTGGCAGTCCTATAACAGCCAGAATACCGGTAACGCCTTCTTTTATGATCGACGATCGATTGTGAGACAGGGTGATCGGATTCGGGTCAAGACGCGTATTCGATTTGGTGCCTCATTGATGGGGGCCTATAGCTATCAGCAGCTGCTGGAAATTGACTGCAACCATCGCACTGAGCGTGCACTTCGGCGGACGTTCTTCTCAGACAGCCAGTGGCTGAGTCCGGCAATGGCGCCACAAAACGACCCGCAGCCTGCGATGAGTCTCGACCGGAATTCGCCGACAAGCGAATTGGCTGACATCTTATGTGGCGTGTGAACGGTGAGTATTGGATTGCATTTTGCTGATTTGAGAGCTCAGGATGCGCGCCTGAAGAATCAGGCGCGCGTCCTTGGTGTGTTATTTAATGGGTTCAGCTGAGACGCGATAAATTTCACCTTCGTCAACCGCGACGTAGAGCGCATTATCAGGTCCCATGGCAAGTCCCCGGAATCTCTTTGAAAATCCAATCGGCATCCGCGTGATGTTATTAATCCCTAAGCCATCTGGCGTGATGCTGACGATATCAATCCGCTGTCCCGCCGGCGTACCACCAAATCCAATCCCCATGATTCCAATCGCGAGGCGACCTTCATAGATTCCCCAGTTGTCTCCTTTCAAGAATGCAGCTGATCCTGTGCCCTGTGACCAACCCATGTTATTCCAGGTGGCTGGCATCAAGTCCGCAAAGCGAGTGTCGCTCATTGGGGTATAGGCCGCACGAATGGCTGGGTCCATGCCTTCCTTCTGGTTGGGCTCATAGCCGCAATATTTATCTGGGCATGCACCACGACCTGCGGTCATCTCGGCCGGATCCCAACCTGCGTTTCCGCCATTCACCAACGCGGTGATTTCGTCGTTATGCCATGGACCATGTTCTGCTGTGAACGCTTTGCCATCGCTTGGACGGAAGTCAATCGCTTGGACGTTACGGTGTCCGTAGGTATAGATCCGCTTATCGAAGCCTGCAGGAGGATTGTTGTCAGGATGCGCATTGCCATCCCCATCAATTCTCAACACCTTACCGCACAAAAGTTTCGGATCTTGAGGGCAAATGCCACGATGGCGATCACCACCGGTCACCCAAAGATACCCGCCAGGTCCAACTCGCAGTCTGCCGCCATTGTGAGCACCAGGTCCGCCGAAGGGCTGATTCGATTCGAATGGCTTGTATTGGATGTCTTTCACGATGTCAGTTCGGTCACTGACTGATTTCAGATCTGCACCGACCTTAAAGCGCATCACGATATTTCCATCGCACCGCTCAAAATTCGTTTTACATCCAGCGCCATGATATTTCGTGGAACTCGAATAAACGTAAAGCTGACGATTCTTGGCAAAATCACGATCGACCGCGACACCGAGCATTCCCGCCTGTCCAGAACAGAACAGATCGCTTCCGCTATCGGCGTATCCTGAGGTCTCCTTCATGCCATACAGGGCATTGACTGAGCCATTGGGTAGACGGACCGACAGGCCTTTGCATTTCTCTGTATAGAACATCGTACCGTCGGGTAGGAATGCCATATCCCACGGATTATCGAGTCCTTCCATGAGCGCTGTTGCTTTGATCATGGGAATATCCATTCCCCCGTGTGCGCCAGCGTGGGAGGTCACGGACCAACCCAGTGTCGCGAGCGTGCCGACTAATGCAGGCACGAATGCTTTTGACCACATTTTCATTAGAGTGTCCTTTTTTATTTGTATTTTGCTGTTTCTAGATATGCGGCTAAGTTACTGATTTCTTCATCCGTGAGAGGCATGGCCATCATGATCATCAACGAAGAATTGGGTCCTTGTTTAATGCCGGCCCGATAGGCTTCGAGTTTCTCAGTCGTGTAAGCAATGGTGTTGCCAGAAATCTTTGGATAACTTGCGACACCTTTACCTGCTGGTCCATGACAATTGATGCAAGATTCTTTGTAACGTGCCTCGCCTGCCGACAAATCGGCGCTGAGGGAGACCTCTGAAAAGCTCACGAGTGTGAACGCTAGTAACGCACTGAATGACTTCGTCAAAATGAATACCTCAAGACGAGTTTTATTCTTATTGCATCCCGATGCCAGTTTGCTCCTGCCCTGCTAAGATGCGGAGTGGGGTGTCATTTGTCAATGCGGCCCTATCCATTTTGACTCACCAAAAAGTCGAATGACTGAGGTAAGTTCTCGACGATCAGATTGATCGGTGGTGCCCGCAGTTGTTCGCGGCAACAGACCTCTTATTTGGATGTCGCGCCGCTTTGTATGCAGGCCTCGAACACGCCACCGGATTGCTTTTTAGCGCTGTGTTGCCATACTCGCATGAGGCAGGGGCGCATATTGCTGAGAAGTACCCTTAGAACCTGATCCAGTTAGTACTGGCGTAGGAAGTCCGAGACCCCTTCAATGTGTTGTGGGGCTCCTGTCGAGATCAACTATCGAGAGGAGAATGACCCATGAAGACAATCGATCAGCAGACAATCCTTGTGACGGGTGGCGCGCGTGGTCTCGGTGCTGCAATTGCGAGAACGTTCGCCCGCGCGGGTGCAACCGTGGCTGTGAACTATTTTGAGAGTGCAGATAGGGCGCACGCGCTTTCCGAGGAATTTCCAGGAAAAATCTTCGCCTACCAAGCGGACGTCCGGCGTCAACAGACGGTCAGACAGATGGTGGACCAGATCACAACGGAACTCGGCGCGCCAACGGTCGTCATCCACAATGCGCTCGCGTCCTATCAATTTAACGGCGATGCTCGTGACCATTTGGAAGCGCTCACGTATGACGCGTTTTTGGCGCAGACCGAGGTGGGTGTCGGCGGATTGCTCAATGTGATGCAGGCCTGCCTGCCTGCGATGAAGGCGGCCGGTTGCGGGCATGTGGTGGTCATTGGAACCAATTTGGTACAACACCCCGTTGTGCCATATCACGACTACACGGCCAACAAGGCGGCGTTACTTGCGTTGGTGAGAACCAGTGCCAAAGACCTTGGCCACTTTGGAATTCGGGTCAATATGGTCTCTGGAGGGCTGTTACGGACGACCGACGCAAGTGCGGCCACGCCAGACGCCGTGTTTGACCTCATTGCGCAGCAAACACCGCTTGGGCATGTCACCACGCCCAAAGAGTTGGCCGATGCCGTGCTGTTCTTTGCCTCACCATGGTCGCGCGCGATCACCGGGCAAAATCTGGTGGTTGATGGTGGCTTAACGTGTAATTAGCCTGAATCCCGTCCCTCTCGGGACGGGGTACTTCGAATTAGAGGCGTTCAAAAATGGTTGCGATCCCCTGTCCACCACCAATACACATGGTGACCAGGGCATACCGTCCACCCGTGCGCTGGAGTTCATACAGGGCTTTGGTGGCAATGAATGCGCCAGAGCAGCCAACCGGATGACCCAGCGCAATGGCACCACCATTCGGATTGGTTTTTGTCAGATCGAGACCCAGACCCTTCGCAACCGCGAGTGCCTGCGCAGCAAAGGCTTCATTGGATTCGATCACATCCATGTCGGCAAGACTCAAGCCAGCGCGTGCCAGCGCGTGCCGGCTGGCAGGGATGGGTCCCTCGCCCATGATATGGTTTGGTACTCCCGCGAGTGCATAGGACACCAGGCGAGCCATGGGTTGATAGCCAGCTTGCTCTGCCTGCGCCCGGTCTGCGAGCACCAGAAATGCGGCACCATCATTAATGCCGGAGGCGTTTCCAGCGGTGACGGTTCCGTCTTTCTTGAACGCTGGACGCATTTTGCTGAGACTCTCAGCAGTGGTGCCTGGGCGGACATGCTCATCGGTGTCGATAATGATGTCGCCCTTCTTGGTGGATTTCGTGATGGGGACAATTTGTGAGCGGAATCGACCTTCTTCGATGGCCTGTGCCGCTCGTCGATGTGATTCGGCGGCAAATGCGTCCTGTTCTTCACGGCTAATCTGCCATTTTTCTGCGAGATTTTCGGCGGTGATTCCCATGTGCCCGGCGCCGAAGGGGTCTGTGAGCGTCGCCACCATGGTATCAATCAACGTCGTGTCTCCCATGCGTGCGCCAAACCGCACGGCGGGGGATAAGTAGCCCCCTTTGGACATCACCTCGACGCCGCCACCCACGCCGAAGTCAACATCACCGAGCATGATTTGTTGCGCGGTGGTGACAATTCCTTGCAGTCCAGAGGAGCACAGACGGTTGACCGTTTGCGCTACTGAGGTCATCGGGAGGCCTGCTTGAATTGCACACACACGCGACACGTACGCGAACCGTGAGTCAGTCGGGATGCAATTCCCGACGGTGACCGAGCCAATACGCTCCGGATCGACCCCCGAACGTTCGACAGCGGCTTTCATGATTAAACCGCCCAGCTCTTGTGGTTCGAGGTGAGACAGCCCTCCTGAGAATACGCCAATCGCAGAGCGCGCTGCGCTTAATACAACGACATCACGAGACATCAAACGTCCTTACAGTGGTCCAAAGATATCAGTTTAAAAATCTTCAGGCCGAGACCCCATCCTGCGTTGGTCTCTCAGACGTTTGGCGTACAGCGGTTCGCATCATCACTATGCGCGCATCCGCGCACGCGGACTCTCATCCATCGTGAGTGTGACCTCGGTGGCCAAAGCCTCAATGAGGACCGCTTTGATCTCCTGATACGCGGAGTCATCCCACAGATTGTGCTGGTGTCCTGGATCTGTCTCATGTGCATACAGTTCACCCCAACCTTCGCCTGCATACAGGGTAAGACGCCACTGGGCCGTGAGTAGGGTACGGCTGCGGGCGGCGCGCTTAAAGCCGAGGCGAGGAACGTTGTCATTAAACTCGATGAGCAGCTGTGACCGGGCGTCTCCTGACTGGATGTCTTCCAGTAGATTGCGACCCTGCAGACCGAAGTAGGGTGTCACACCCGCACGGTGCAAAATGGTTGGTGCAAGATCGACGGCGCTTCCCAAGAGATCAGTGGTGCCCTGATGTCTCTGCTCCGTAGGCTGACAGTCTGCCCAGATAAAGGGGACTCGATGGATGGAGTCCCGCATCCAGGGGCCTTTCAGAAGAAGTTGCCCATCTCCCATGTAATCGCCGTGATCCGCGGTAAAGACCACCACGGTATTGTCATCAAGACCCTGTTCCGTCAGGGTGTCTAGAATCGTTCCCACGGCATCATCGATCATGGCGAGCATCCCGGCAGAGAGTGCCATGGCTTCCTGGCAATGGCGGGTTGACGCCGCAAAGGCTTCTTGTGGTGTCTCTGTCTGTCCACCCGATGCCAGTCGCTGATGTGCGAAGGCCAACGGTGGGACAACTGATCCGAATTCGGACACAGGGCGATCAACGCTAAACTGCTCGGGGGCATACAGGTCCCAGTAACGGCCGGGTGGGTTGAATGGGTGGTGCGGATCTGGGAACGAGACGAACAAGAAAAAGGGTGTGTCTTCTGCTGTCTGTGTTGAGAGCCACTGTACCGTTTGCTGCTTGATATACGAGGTGGTGTAGAGCTCTTCGGGCACGAGAGTGCGTTTCGCCTGAGGGCAGGTATAGCTGTGCTGGGCTTGGTGTTGTGGATCTCGCAGCACCTGCCAGTCCGAGGTCTGTTGGGTGAACCACTGAAAGTAATGCCCGCCCGCGGTATCTCCATGCCCGGTGACCATATCGATGTGTTCAAAACCGTAATAGGGCGTCGGGAATTCGAAGTGTTCGCCTGGTTGATAATGCCGCGGACATTCGAGATCCATGCCTTCAAACCCGGTTTTCCAGGCATCCTCCGCCGGTAATCCCTGGGACGCCCAACGTGCTGACATATCAATTCCCGTGAACGGTTGTAGATGGCTTTTGCCGATTGCGGCCGTCTGATAGCCGTTGTCACGGAGTTGCTCGACAAAGGTGCGGGCGTCATAGGGCAATGCACAGCCGTTGTATTTGAGCCCATGTACACTCGGATACCGTCCAGTGAACATGCTGGCGCGATTCGGCATGCAGACGGGTGATGCGGTGTGAAACTGCGTAAACCGGACACCCCGTGCTGCCAGTCGATCAATGTGCGGTGTTTTGACCACCGGGTGTCCAGCACAACTGAGCCAATCTGCGCAGTGTTGGTCTGTCACGATCATGACAAAATTGGGTTGTTTAGTCATTGAGTACTTCCTTGGGCGTTCTGTGAGCTGGTTGTCGATAGCGGATGATTAATATCCGGTCAGAGGTGGCCCGGATCGGCACCCGCCTGATAGCCCACATGATGCATCAAAACCAAACGATCCCAGAGTATGGCATCTTGCTGAATTGAACGCATACCAACGCCTTGCATGACCGACTAAATGTTCAGACCGCGACTGGTGGCGGGTGCTGAGTTCGCGTCGAGCGGTTACCATAGCGCAATGAATTTTCGAAAAGAGCCACGTCATGAACGATCCAGACCAGTCCGGTTGGGGTAAGCGCGAAGTCGGGGAGCCACAACGTGTGTGGCAGCACCAGCGGTCCTGGCGTTGGTCCTCGCGAGACGCAAGAAATCCTGAGTACTCAGCGCCACGACCCTTGTGGGTGGTGTGCGGACTGTTATTGCTGATCGAAACGACTCTGCAGTTGGCGGATCATGGGGTTCTGCCGTGGGCAGAGCTGCGCAGTACCGCGATTGGCTATGGCGCGTTTTGGGATTTTCTGTTTCCACCCGGTCGTGTCGACCAGGCCCTCTATCCGGGCCAGGCCTATGTCATGCTGATCTCCTATGCCGTGCTGCATGGGGGGTCCCTGCATGTCATCATGAATACCGTTGTGCTCTTCGGGCTTGGGAAAACCTTGTCCTTTCAGATTGGGGTTGGACGGGTGCTGTTGACCCTGCTTGCAGGGATTGTCAGTGGGGCCGCTGTGTTTGGCCTGATGACCACGACGGCTCAACCGATGCTTGGGGCCTCGGGTGGGGTGTTTGCATTATTGGGATTATGGATGCATTTACAGCGGATGCAGGCGATCGCCGCCGGACAGCCGGCACGATCGATCCTGTCGACGCTGTTTGGCTTGATCCTCATCCATCTGGTCTTGGGCGTATTTTTAGGGGACAGCATTGCTTGGCAAGCCCACTTTGGCGGCTTTGCTGTCGGCTACTGGGTGATGCCCTGGAGCATGCCAGGCCGCGCGCGCTGACGCCTACATCCCGTTGGTCATCCCCTTGTCGAAGACCGTCTCACGGATCGGATTCAATGCATCGGCGTACGCTTCGAGCATGGATAGGCCATAGCGAAGTCGCGTCTGTTGCATCGCGACAGTGCTGTTTTCGCCCGCATCATCCCAGTGAAATCCGCCGACCTGTCGCAACACGACGTGGTCCGGAATCCAGAGAATGCGATTATTTTTATAGCCTGAGCCACGAAGATCGCTGATGGGGTAGGCCCCGCCAACGGATCCACTAATGCCAACCAACAGGGCAGGCTTGTGGGCGAGCTCCCATTGATCTGCAAGCAATAAGAGATTTTTGACATGAGGCGGTGCCATTCCACCCCACTCAGGCACCACGAAGACAAAGCCATTTGCGCGACTCAGTGCCTCTGAAACGGGTGTCCAAAGCGCCTCCCAACGTGCACTTTGGGTTCGTTTGTCTGGATCCCACAGCGGCAAGTCATGGGCGTGTAAATCAATGATCTCTGTCGTGGTGTGCCCGCCAGCGAGGAGGGCTGCCGAACACAGATCTGCGATGCGGCGCGATTGTGAGTCAGCTCGATTACTGCCTGCAACGAGCGTGATGTGTCTTACCATAGGTCTCTCCTAGCCGAGTGCGGCCTTAATCTCTGCTTCCATCATTGCCCGGATCTCGGTCGAGATCTCAGGATCTCGCCCAAACCACATCTGCCATGCTGGACGCGCCTGATGCAAGAGCATTCCCAACCCGTTTGCTGTGGCATGACCGCGGGCCGCAGCGGCCTGGATCAAAGGACTATCGAGAGGGGTATAGATGATGTCTGCAACGCGCGCGCTCATTGGGAGCTGATCAAGTGCTAAATCGAGCGGTGCTTCGCCCACCATGCCCTGATTGGTGGTATTCACCAGTAAGGTCGCCGTGTCTAAGCAGTCATGTCGCGATGCCCATGGGATGACGCGTACATGGTCTGGGTAGCGCTCTGCAATGGTGTGTGCGCGGGATTCGGTGCGATTACACAGCCGAATGTCTCGATAACCCATTTGAATCAGCGCATAGACCACCGCACGACAGCCGCCACCGCCGCCCATGACCACCGCAGGTCCCTGTTCCGGCGTCCAGTCTGGCCACTGACTCAAGAGGTTCTCCCGAAAACCAATCCAATCATTGTTGGTGCCAAATAGACGGCCATCTGCCATGACCACAACGCAGCTGATCGCACCGATAGCATGGGCGACCTCATCCACCTCATCGACAATCTCTAACGCCTTCTGCTTCAATGGGATGGTCAGATTACAGCCTGCAAAGTTCAGCGCGCTTAGGCTGCGTAGTGCAGGTTCAAGCCGATCTGGATGGATCTCTAGGGGCACATAGGCCCCACGGATGCCTTGCTGCGCCATGAAGGCTTCATGCATCAATGGAGAACGCGAGTGCATCACTGGATACCCAAACACGGCAGCCAGTGCAAAGGGGGTGGTTGGTGCCATTTGAGAGCGCATGTTATCCACCGATCCGAGGTAATTTTGCTTTGTAGTGGTTCCATGTGCGCTGGAAGAGCGTCTCATTCCAGAGCTTTTCCCGACACTTGGCAAGTTCATCGTCATTGAACGCATACGGTGTGCCGATTTGCATGGCCATGTACTGACGATGCGCGTTTTCCTCGAGGTAGTTTGCCAAAACGAATGCTTCGATCAGGGTCGGTCCAACGGTCACCGCGCCATGCGATTTCATTAAGGCGGCCGGACGATCCCCGAGGGTGTCAGCCAAACGATTGGCCATCACGGGGTTATTGATGGAGTTCGGCGAATCCAGTACCGGCATTGGGTAGACCAAGGAGCCTTGTGCGTAGACCGGTAAATACGGGTGCCCGGTCATGGTCAAAAAGGTGGACCACCGGGGATGTGCATGCACGATGGCGCCGACATCAGCGCGGCGACGATAGATGCCAACATGTAGGTGGAATTCGAGTGGTGGTTTGTGAACGCCCTCTACCAGTTCGCCCTCAAAGTTAATGAGAACGATGTCATCGAGTGTTAATTGACTCCGTTGACAATTTCCTTGGTTGATCAGCAAATGATTGTCATCGATTTTGAGACTGGCGTGGCCGTTATAGTCGATGACATCGGTGTGTTCCAGCATCCGGATGCAGTCGACCAACTGTTGCTTTTGGTGGGTTAAATCGCTCATCGAATTTCCTTACCAGTTCACTTGGTTACGTACTTGCGCACGCCATAATTGCCATGCGCGCATGCCTGCGGTTTGGTTTGGGCCGTCTGCTAAACGTCCCTCTTCAGTGTCTAATGCCGCAATGGAGCCACCTTCAGCGAGGAGTGTCGCCGCCGTTTGAATGCGTGCGTTGACTTCTGTGTAGACCGCTCTAAAGACTGCAACCTGCAGATTAGGACCACAGGCGACTGAGCCGTGGGCGCGCATCATTGCAATGTGCTTATCTTCCAGCGTTTCCGCCAGGGCGAGCCCCTTTGCACAATCGCAGACCAACATATCGGTGGCACCGAAGCGTCTGCTGATGTCAAACACGGGAACCCCTTCCGCGAGAAAGGCAGCATTGTGAAACATCGCCCGAATTGGTTTGTCGACCAGACCAAACGGAATCACCGATGGAGAGTGTGAGTGCACGACCGCATGAATGTCTGGTCGGGCTTTGTAGATCTCACCGTGAATAAAACGTTCGAGGAAACTGCCATAGCCAAAATCTTCGACCGGCGTACTGTCTAAGTCATACTCCAAAATATCGCGTGGCGTGACTAGGGCAGGGGCGAGGGAGCGCGCCATTAAAAACCGGTCATGTGCGTGCGGATGTCGCATTGAGACGTGCCCGAATCCATCGACGACACCACGCTCTGCGAGAATGCGACTGGCGGCTGCGAGATTAGCAATGAGTTCTGGGGCAACAGTGCCACCAGAGGACGGTGAACGAGACATATGAACTTCCTTAAATAATCACTTTCGTCGAAATACTCGATGGGAAGATTTCTTCAGGGGTGAACTGTCGATGCGCAATCCCTTGCTGGTAGGTGTATAACGCCATTTGTTCCCAGGTGGCACGATTTTCCTCGACCCCATACGGGAACGGATCACCTCCCATGAACTCCCGCATGTCACGGCCGTAGGTGGCAAGCCAAGGCAGCGGATAGCGCGAGATCGCAGGGTCTAACAGGCGTGAGACACTCCGATTTTTAGACTCAAGAAAGGCATTGTAGAGATTGCGGGCGACCCATGGATGTGCGTCATGCACTGAACGCTTCATGGCAATGATGTGCATGATTGGCCAGACGCCTGTGTCTCGGAAATAACGCTCCTCCATCTCTCGATAGTCAGGGAATAAGCGAACAATGTCCGGGTGACCTTCCAAGAAACAGGTTGGCGGGCGCGCAATGATGGCGCAGTCCAATTCCCCAGTCGCAAGCAGTTCACTTAACGAGCGATCCGTGATGCGTGTCAGTTCGATGCCCTCGGGGAGGTTGAGCTCGACCTTCTCCTCGCGCCCTGGATCGTTTGCACCGGCTTGGACCCAATGGATGTCTGTGAGATCAATCCCTTGGTCATTTTGCATCCAGCCACGCATGTAAACGGCGGCTGAGTGAGCCCACTCTGGAGAGCCCACTTTTTTCCCTTTTAAATCCTGCACGGTTTTAATGCCGCTCTTTTTATTCACGTAAAAAGAGCTGAACCGAAATAGGCGAGAACAAATCACAGGCAAGCCGATGATGTCCGAATTCTCGCGAGTCACCTGTGTCGAGAATTTCGCGAATGACAACTCTGAGACATCAAATTCCCGGTCAGCCGTGAAGCGTGCGAAGCATTCGTGGTGGGTGAAGAGGAACCAGTTCGGATCGATCCCTTCTGCCCGGACATCTCCAGTTCTAAAGTCGCGAAAATGGTCGTAATCGTTGGTAGCGATGGATAAGTTGAGTTTGGACACAGGCCCTCTCCAGTTCAGCAAGGTAGCCTTGGCTACTGTTGTTCGTGTTGTTGTCGTTCAATGGTCACACAAAGCGCGGCATCAATGCATCTTGTTAGCACTGACAAGACGGGCCAATTGGCGCCACAGTAGTCCAAATTTCTTTTGACCCCAAATGCTGACTTGACTCGCTGGCGCATCAGGTTGGGCAGTCAGGGACGAGTCTGGCGAAGGCAGTGTCTGTCGGTCTAACACCATGGTCTAGTCGCTATTCAGGTGCTTCGCGGCAAATCGACGGTTAGGCGCTGTTTTCGAACGAATTTTTGATCCATGCAATTTTGTTGCGACGCAATAACTGACTTCGACTTTAGTGTTTCAACTTGGCGTTTTCTCGGGCTAATCGTTAATATTCTTTTTTGGAATAACAATAGAACTCACTGGAAGGGTGTTTATGACGAAGCTGTTTGAACCGTCTCTCCCCAAGCTGATGGAAGCGCTTGCGACTGAAGCTCAGGGATTGAAGGGCATGGATCGTCGGAATTTTCTGAAGGGCGGGATTGCTGCTGTCGCCGGCCTTGCCTCTGTTCAGATCATTCCGAAAGCAAACGCACAGCCCAACTTGCCGCCAAATATTCCGGAATGGCAAACGTATTTGGGTCGTGGAGTGGTGGCGAAGCCTTACGGTGAGCCCTCTGAATTTGAAGATTTGCAGCGCCGGACAGTTCCTTGGCTAACCGCTGATGCGCAGTCCTCAATCTCAATGACTCCGCTTCAGGATTTGGAGGGAATCATCACGCCGAGTGGGCTTGTGTTTGAGCGCTATCATGGCGGCATTCCAAATGTGAACCCTGAGCAACATCGTCTAATTATCCATGGCTTAGTCGAGCGTCCGATCGTCCTGTCGATGGATGATCTTCGTCGCTTCCCCAGCGTCTCAGAAATTCGCTTCATCGAATGTCCAGCCAATGGTGGAATGGAGTGGCGCGGCGCGCAGATGGAAGCGGTTCAGTTCACCCATGGAATGCTGTCGTGCTGTGAATGGACGGGCGTGAAATTATCCACCTTGCTTGCCGAAGTCGGCGTGAAGCCGGAGGGGCAATGGATTTTGGCGGAAGGTGCGGACGCTGCCGGGATGTCTCGTTCGATTCCAATGGAAAAAGCGCTCGATGATGCCCTGGTTGTCTGGGGTCAGAACGGTGAAGCCTTACGCCCCGAACAAGGGTACCCCGTGCGTCTATTATTGCCGGGCTGGGAAGGCAACACTTCTGTGAAGTGGTTGCGTCGACTTGAGATCGGTGACCAACCGTGGCACCACCGCGAGGAAACGTCGAAGTACACGGATTTAATGCCAGACGGTCGTGCACGGCGCTTTACGTGGGTGCAAGAGTGTAATTCCGTGATCACCTCACCGTGTCCCGAAAAACCGTTGCGTCATCGCGGATTTTTGGAGATTCAAGGCCTTGCCTGGTCTGGAAAGGGCAAGATTAAGGCAGTCGATGTGAGCTTTGATGGCGGTGTGAACTGGCAACGGGCTGAGCTCAAAGGATTGGTGCTCGATAAAGCCCTCACGCGTTTCAGCCTGCAGACCCAATGGAATGGTGAGCCTTGGCTGTTGCAATCGCGCGCAATCGATGAGACGGGCTATGTTCAGCCGACCTTAAAACAGCTCCGTGATCTGCGGGGTGGCTGGTCGATTTATCACAAAAACTCAATTCATACCTGGAACGTGACTGAGAAAGGAGAGGTATACAATGTTCAGATCACCTAAATCGGGTGCGCTCACTGTCGCCTTTCTGTGTTTTGCATCTCCCGCTCTTGTTGCTGGACCGCTTGGTATTGGCGAGACAGCAACGCCGGAGATGATCGCTGGGTGGGATATTGACATTCGTCCAGATGGTCGTGGTTTGCCGCCTGGCGAAGGGTCTGTCGCCGATGGCGAAGGGCTCTACGAGGCAAAATGTGCCAGCTGTCACGGATTGTTTGGCGAGGGCGCAGGGCGCTGGCCGATCTTGGCTGGTGGCGAGGGGACCTTGGATACCGCGCATCCCGAAAAGACGGTTGGCTCCTATTGGCCCTATGCCTCGACACTTTGGGACTACATTCATCGCGCGATGCCTTACCCCGCACCGCAGTCTCTGACGGATGATGAGGTCTATGCCATCACCGCATATGTGTTGTATCTCAACGATATCGTGGAGGATGACTTCGTCCTTAATCAAGAGACATTTCAAGAAGTTAAGATGCCAAATGAGCCTAATTTCTACATCGATGATCGCCCGGATGTGGTGAATACGCGGTGCATGTCTCAGTGCGCGGATGCGTCAACCTTTGAAATTGTGACAACGATCAATGGGGTGACTCCGACGGCGCACTTTAAGGAAGACAGTGGGGTGGCGGCGAACCATTATGGCAATGAAGCAGCCACGGCTGAGGCGACTAAAGTTGCACTGAGTGACGCCGCGGTTGCGGGTAAAAGCATTTATGCTAAGGCCTGTAATGTGTGTCATGGCGCGGGTGTTGCTGGTGCTCCAGTGACCGGGGACGCGGCAGCATGGTCTGAGCGGATCGCTCAGGGAATGGCAACACTGAACAAACATGCCATTGAGGGGTATGTCGGAAAGAACGGAGTCATGCCAGCGAAAGGTGGCAACATGGCCCTTGCAGATGAGGAAGTCGCGAACGCCGTGGCCTTCATGGTGGAGTCTAGTCAATAGGCCCGAGTAAAGGAGAATATCGATAATGAAAACAACACTCCGAGCGGCTGTCTCGATGACAGCATTGTTCCTTGGCTCTTCTGTCTTCGCAGCGTCAGCGCTCGAAGAAGGGAAGAAGATCGCGTTTAACGTGACAAAGGGAAGTTGCGTGACCTGTCACATGATGGATGACGGTGCGCAACCCGGGAACTATGGCCCGCCATTGATGCAGATGAAGCTTCGGTATCCCAACAAAGCTGACCTGCGCAAGCAGATTTGGGATGCCACCCAGCGCAATCCCATGACGACGATGCCCCCGTTTGGGCCGCATCGTATTTTGACCGAACAAGAAATTGATTTGGTCACCGAGTATGTTCATTCACTGTAAAAAAGGAGAGTTGCGATGGATCGTCGTAGCGCATTGAAGGTCCTTGGTCTGGCGGGTTCAGCCGTCACGGCCTTGGTAAGTTTGCCCAAGTTGGCAATGGCGAGCTGGGCAAAAACGGCATTCGAGGCACGCAGTGGCGCGGATGCGTTGCAGAATTTGTATGGTGGCAATGCAACGACTCCGAGCGATGCGGTGAAGCTGAAGGCGCCCGATATCGCTGAGAATGGTGCGGTGGTGCCAATCGAAGTTGAAACAGACATGGAGGCGGACTCCATCGCGATCCTCATCGAGAAGAATCCGTCTCCGCTTGCGGGATCATTTAATCTGCCTGCAGGTACCAAAGGGCTGGTAAAGACGCGCGTCCGGATGGGGGAAACCACAAACGTGACTGCAGTCGTGAAGTCTGGTGGAAAGCTGTACACCACCACCAAAGAAGTCAAAGTCACGATCGGCGGCTGCGGCGGCTAAGAGGAGAGCACAATGTCATCTATTCGTATCAAAGCAAAAGAACGTGCCGGTGTCGTGGACGTCAAGGCGTTAATGAAGCACCCGATGGAAACCGGATTACGGAAAGACAAAGACGGCAATAAGATTCCGCCACACTTCATTCAGGAAGTCGTCGCGGAAAGTAATGGAGCGGTTGTGTTCTCTGGCTCTTTCAACACATCGATTTCTAAAGATCCTTATCTGTCATTTCAATATGGTGGAAAGAAGGGAGACAAGTTGACGCTCTCATGGACCGATAACCAAGGCCAGAAAGACGCCGAAACAGTAGACGTTGGCTAACTCGCATCAGTAAGGATGTCTCACATGACAATAACAACACGACAATTACTCGGCGGTGTTGTGGGATTGGTCGCGGCAGCGACCAGTTTCGCGGGGCCAGAGGAAGATCGAAAGGCGTTTCAGTCGTTTTATTTCGATCGTTTCCCACAAGTGACGGATCACGCAGACTTCAAGAATGGTGTGTATTCGATCCTTCCAGAAGCGCGCGTTCAGTGGGAACAAATTGAAGAGTTCCCACCCTATGAACTGGCGATTGAAGAAGGTCAAGCACTCTTTGAAAAGCCCTTTGCGAACGGTAAATCGCTTGCGGATTGCTTCCCTAACGGAGGCATTGGGATTCGGCAAAACTATCCTTACTTCGACACCGCACGTGGTGAGGTTGTCACGCTGGAGTTGGCAATTAACGAATGCCGTACCACCAATGGTGAGAAGCCCTATCCTTGGAAAAAAGGGCCACTCGCGTCCGTGAGCTCTTACATGGCATACACCTCTCGCGATGCGATGATTGATGTCAAAATTCCTGATGATCCTCGAGCGCTTGCAGCGTACGAAGATGGGAAGATGCACTATTTCACGAAGCGAGGGCAGCTCAATTTTGCATGCTCCGATTGTCACATGTACGGGTCAGGGCAAAACCTGCGCTCAGAAACGCTGTCGATGTCCTACGGGCACACCACTGGGTTCCCTGTCTATCGGGCCAAGTGGCAAGAAATGGGAACGTTGCATCGACGGCTGGCTGGGTGTCATGAGAGCGTGAGAGCGAAGGCATTTAAAGCGCAGGGTCCGGAGTATCGGAATCTTGAGTATTTCTTGGCATACATGTCGAGCGGTCTAGAAATCAATGGTCCGAGTGCTCGGAAGTAAGGAGTTGTCATGAAAACGTTTCGAATGATTACGGTACTGTCCGCTTTGGTGCTGGCACCCTTGACCCATGCGGCTGAAACCAAAGACTCAGCTGCAAGCGCTATGGCTGCGGCTCAGTCTGCCTGGGATGAGGCGGCAAAATTGGGGTATTGGTGGTTGACCACTGAGCGCGTCATGAAAGAGTCAAAAAAGCAGTTTGAAGCTGGTCAGTATGATGAAGCGAAAGCCTTAGCTGATGAGGCTGTTTTGCTCTCAAAAGCCACGCTTGCGCAGGCAAAGCGTGAATCAGAGACATGGCAAGCGCGGATGCCGCGCTAGTCGAGGACTGATGGAAAAAGCGCGACGCAGTCGCGCTTTTTTTTGGATAACACCTGAAAGTTCGAGGGATCTATGAGTTTAAGTCGACGTGAGTTTGGTCAGATTTTGTCGTTGGCAGCCGCTGGGTCGATGCTACCACTGACAAGCCGAGCCGAGTCTGCAATGTTTGACACGGCCCCGTATGGGCAAGTGCGGCTGATGCACATCACCGATTGTCATGCGCAGCTCAATCCCATCTACTTCCGCGAACCGAACGTCAATTTAGGTCTCTATGACGCCAAGGGTCGCGCTCCACATTTGGTCGGTGCGTCTCTGTTGGCTGAGTTTGGCCTCAAAGCAGGCTCACCAGAGGCCCATGCCTTTACTTATCTTGGATTCGAGGAAGCGGCGCGCCGATTTGGCAAGGTCGGTGGATTCGCGCATCTGAAAACGCTTGTTGAGCGTTTGCGTACAGAGTATGGGCGCGAGAATACACTGCTCATGGATGGTGGTGATACCTGGCAAGGGTCCGCAACGAGCTTGTGGACTCGGGGCCAAGATATGGTGGATGCCTGTAACCTCCTCGGCGTCGACGTGATGACCGGACATTGGGAGTTCACCTATTTGGAGGATGAAATCCGGGCTAATTTAGAGCGCTTTCAGGGCGAGTTTGTCGCACAAAATGTCAAGGTGAGTGATGACGCTCTGTTTGATGGTGCGGAGGCCTTTGATGAAGATTCAGGGCATGCGTTTAAGCCCTACACTCTCCGAGAAATGAATGGTTTCCGGGTCGCCGTGATTGGGCAGTCATTCCCGTACACGCCAATTGCGAATCCTGCGCGGTTTATTCCAAATTGGACCTTCGGGATTCGGGATGGCGAGATGCAGGAGTTGGTGGATCAAGTGCGCAGTGAGCACCAGCCGCATGCGGTGATCGTCATCTCTCACAACGGCATGGACGTCGACATTAAGATGGCTGAGGTGGTCTCTGGGATTGACGTTATTTTTGGTGGGCACACCCATGACGCAGTGCCAGTGCCTGTTGCCGTTAAGAATTCTGGTGGAACAACGTTGGTCACTAACGCGGGATCCAACGGAAAATTTCTTGGGGTGATGGATTTAGAGCTCTCAGAGCAGGGTGTGAAGGGATATCGGTATCGCCTGTTACCTGTGTTCGCCAATCTACTGGACGCTGACCCTGCGATGTCGCAATTGATTCAAGACATTCGCGCGCCATATCTCCCACAATTGACCGAGCAACTCGCCATTGCCGATGACGTGCTCTACCGGCGCGGAAATTTTAATGGCACCTTCGATCAAGTAATTTGTGATGCCTTGCGCGTGCAGTTGAATGCGCAGATTTCGTTGAGTCCTGGATTCAGATGGGGAACAACCGTCCTACCGGGTGACGCGATTACCTTTGACAATGTGATGGATCAAACCGCGATTACCTACCCGGAAACCTATGTGCGCCCAATGACGGGGGCTGACATTAAACTCATCCTCGAGGATGTCTGTGACAACTTATTCAACGAAGATCCGTTCTACCAACAGGGTGGGGACATGGTTCGCGTGGGAGGCCTCGACTATGTCGTCAATCCAATGGCGCAAATGGGCTCTCGGATTTCTGAGATGCGTCTTGATGATGGATCGGTTGTAGAGGCAACAAAGTCGTATCAGGTCGCTGGCTGGGCGACGGTTGGCTCGCAATCCCCTGGGCCACATATTTACGATGTCGTCGCTGCGTATTTGCGTGATCAAAAAACAGTGCGGATTCAGAAGCTCAATTCGCCCGTCATTCGAGGGGTGGGGAGTAACCCTGGGCTCGCAGATTACTTAGGCTGATCTGTTGCGATTGCGTCACTTGCGTGGCGCAATCGTTTGCAGCACGGACTCGATCTGGTAGCTGTAAAAGTCAATTGCGTCAGGAACGCCGTATTTTGGGTCGGCGAGTGACTCTCCATCGGGACTCAGAAACAGCAGGGTGGGTGTACCAAAGGCCGCATAGCGTGCCGCAAAGTCTCGACCGGCGATGCGCCGGCCGTCGAAGTCTGTGACCGAGATGCCTTGATCAATGCCAACATGTGCAAACTGGATCTGGCCTGTATACGCATCAGAAGCGCGTAATGGCTGCAATACCTGGCTTTCGAGTCGCTCACAAAAATGGCATCCAGCTTGGGTGACCATAATGAACCATGGTTGCTCACGTTTCTCACTAAAGTCAGGGTTTACCGCCAATGGACTTGCGGCGAAAAGCCAGGGACTGAACAGAGACAAGACAAGGAGAGGGACGCGCATCAGGGTGCGGCTCGCTCAGCAATCAGCGCGGCGACGTCATCAGCATACAAATCTCGAAAGAAATGATCTGCGCCCTCTAACACCTCAAGCGTGACACGCTCGGACAGCGACGCTGCCGCGAGCCGATCGGGTAAGTCAGACACAACATCATCTGCAGAGCCCGCGACAACAGTCACGGGTAATTCGATTGAGGCTAGGTTGGTGGGTGTGTCGCGGTACATGGTGTCCGCATAGTAATCGAGAAAACTGGCCGCGGTCACTGTTGCGTTTTCGCAGTACACAAATCCCGGTACCGTCATAATTGCATCCGGTGATTGCTTGCTTGCATCCGCGATGATGCGGTCAAGCGGGGTTCCATAGCGACGCTCATAACCTGCTTGTTGACGTGCGAGATCGAAGGTTGCTGGCGCAATGAGAACAGCGCCAATCACCGCTGAATGCGGTGTCTTGGCGAGATATTCAGACAACTGTGCGCCTCCACGACTGTGCGCCGAGACGAGAATGCGTTGATACCCTTGGTCAGCAAGGTATGTCACCCATTGCGCAATTTCCCGTGCCGCATCAGAGTGCTTGTGGCGGTGCGTTATCGCGCAGTCAAGCATCCCGGTGCGACCGGGCAGGTTGTACGATAAATTTGGTGCCAGCACAGGAAGGTCATGCTCGTCAGAGACGACTTCAGCGATCGTTTGAATAATCTCCATCCGATTGTGCGCAAGGGTGCCATGCAACAAGAGGACAGCAGTCTCGCCATCCGCCGGATACCAGTCAGCGTCGAGTCCTTGGGACACGATTGCTTCCTGAGCTGAGAGCATGCTTGTCGATAGCGACAATAGAAGTGAGCAAGTGAGCGCGCGCATTGTTATGTCCTATTTGCATGAGGTTATGCCAGAAAGTTTGAACCGATGAGCGAACTCACGCAATATACCGGTGCCTCGGGCCGTGCAGTAAAGCGTGAGCAATGATTGCCAAGCAGTGCTGAATTTGCCCTAATACGTGTTTTATAAGCGAGTGCCATCAGGGTGCCCTAGTTGAGGATAGTGAAAATGAAGCGGTTGTGTGTATTGGCGTTAGCAGCGTTTTGTAGTGTCTCTGCAATGGCGGCAGGGGACCCTGCCAAGGGGAAAGCCAAGGCGGCAGTGTGTGCAGGATGCCATGGCGCCAATGGCGTCGCCATGGTTCCGACGTATCCAAATCTCGCGGGGCAAAACGCAGCCTATTTGGAAGGCGCTATCAAGGCGTATAAGTCGCAAGAGCGGAAAGGTTACCAAGCGCCGATTATGTACGGCATGGTCGCGGCACTCAGCGACCAAGACATCGCTGATTTGGCCGCTTATTACGCGAGTCTGAAGTGATTCGATGGCTCTTGACTACGGCCGCCTCTGCGGCCGTTTTTCTTTCCGTCAGTCTCTACGCGTCGGAGACGTCATTTGATCCTGAGACTGGGCTTCGGATACATCATTACACGGATCCTGTGCCGGCGAGTGTACCGGGTGGGGTAACACTGGATACGGCGGGGGTTGCTGCGCTCATTGCGCGAGAGGCGGTGACGCTCATTGATGTCCTCTCAATCAATGATGTTCGATACGATGAGCTCGACGGGACCTGGTCTGGTTATCCACCACGGGAGAATATTCCCGGTAGCCTATGGCTTCCAAATGTGGGGTATGGCCAGCCAGCCGAAGACATGCATCGGTATCTTCTGGAGACTGTCACTGACGCTGTTGGCGGGGATCAGCGCGCGCCGATCCTTGTCTATTGTGTGTCGAGTTGTTGGATGGGGTGGAATGCGGTGCAGCATTTGGCTCGGGCGGGGTTTACTCGCGTGTATTGGTATCCTGAGGGAACAGATGGGTGGATTGCAGCCGGTTATTCGGTGGCCCCTTCTGAACCGCTTGCAGTGACCCTCGAATAATGGAGTACGCATGAAAAGTTTCGTCTCGATGGAAGAAGCGTTTGGCCTAATCGGCGCTGAGATACAGGAGCGGCAGACCCCGGTCGAGCGCGTTTCATTGACGCTGGCTGTGAATCGCTATGTCGCGGAGCCGGTGGTCGCGCAGCTGTCTATTCCACCGCACACGAATTCTGCGCGAGATGGATTTGCATTGTCGGCAGAGCAAGTCACGCGTGGACAGCGTGGAGAGAGTGTTCCCGTTGCGATGGAAATTCGCGCGGGCGACAGTCCTGATCAGTTACCGGTGGATGCATCCACAGGCTGTGTCCGCATTATGACGGGTGCGCCGGTGCCGGTGTGGGCCACGCATATCGTGATGGTTGAAGATACCGAAACGGTTGATGGGGGCATTCGTCTCCTCAGGGTCTCACCCGAAGGCGCCTGGATTCGCCACGCTGGATCTGATATTGCGGCTGGGGATGTGATTCTTGCAGCGGGGCGACGTGTGTTGCCGGAGCATGTGCAAGCGCTTGCCTCAAGTGGTGTCACTCATGTAGCGGTTCATCAGTTACCGAAGGTCGCGGTGTGTTCGACGGGTGAAGAACTGGTACAGCTTGATGAAGGGATGCCTGGACCCGGGCAAATCTACGATTCCAATCGGCCCTTCATGGCTGCAATGCTGAGCAATTTTGGGTGCGAGTTGGTGTTGAACACCCATGTGGGTGACACCTTAGATGCGATGGTGCATTACATCGAGTCGGCAATGGCTGCGCAGGCAGATCTTGTTGTTTCAAGTGGCGCTGTCTCGATGGGTAACTATGACTTTGTGAAGCCTGCGCTCGAGGCGGTTGGCGCCGAACTGATCTTCCATAAGGTGACGCAAAAGCCAGGGAAGCCCCTGCTGTTTGCCAAACTTCCGAATGGTGCGCTCTACTTTGGGTTGCCGGGGAATCCAGTCTCTACCGTTGTGAACTGTCGGTTTTATGTGCATTACGCATTGACCGGCCTGCAGCAGCGTCCACCCGAGAATCCCTTGAAATTGCGCCTCGCACACGATCTGGAGAAGCAGGAGGGGCTTGCCTTGTTTTTAAAGGCGGTGGTGAAACGTGGGAAGGGCGGAGCCCTCGTTGAGGCGCTTGATGGCCAAGAGTCCTTTGAAACCGCGCCCTTGTTGAAGATGAATGGATGGATCGTGCTCAGTGAACATGTCGGAAGTATGTCCGCAGGAGACCTGGTGTCATTCTTCCCAGCAAGTCCGCGGGGGCTACCCGATATATTTTGACCAACATAACGCAGTGTGCGATTCTTGATGGTCATTGAGATAACAAATAGGGGTGGCTTGTGTCCCAAGACAGAATCCTTATGGACCGCTTTGGCAGGACGTTTCCGTACCTGCGGCTCTCGATCACGGATGTCTGTAATTTTAAATGCTCATACTGCTTGCCGGATGGATATCAAGGGGATCCAGATGGATTCCTTGGGGTTGACGAAATTCGGCGGTTAGTCCGAGTGTTTGCCGAATTAGGTACCAAGAAAATTCGGTTAACCGGTGGCGAGCCGACGCTTCGGAAGGATTTCCTCGAGATTGCAGAGGTGGTGTCAAGCACGCCGGGCATTGAGACAGTGGCGATGACGACGAACGGGTACAAGCTCCCCGAACGTGCGCAGTCGTTCTTTGATGCGGGTGTCAACGCGATCAATGTCTCGATTGACGGGTTAACGCCAGAAAAATTCCACCTGATCACAGGTAAAAATCGCTTTGAAGAAGTCATGGAGGGGCTAACGCTGTGCCAACAGATTGGTTTCAAGCCGGTCAAGGTGAATGCGGTTTTGTTGAAGGATCTGAATCATACGGAGCTCGATGCGTTCATTGCGTGGGCTGCGACCGGTATCAATTTGCGATTCATTGAGTTGATGGAAACCGGAGAGAATCGCGCCTACTTTGACGCGCATCATTTGTCTGGACAGGTGTTGGTCGACCAGCTTGAGCGCGATGGCTGGGTGGAAGCGCCAAGAGAGCCTTGGGCGGGTCCTGCGCGTGTCTGGCGGCATCCAACCCATGGTGGCAGTGTTGGATTGATTGCACCGTATTCGAAGGATTTCTGTACCACCTGCAATCGGCTGCGCGTGTCAGCACGGGGTGGGCTCCATCTGTGTCTCTTCGGTGAGGGCGGGCATGACCTTCGCCCGTGGTTGCAGCGTGATTCCGATGCTGACCGTCTGAAAGCGGAAATCTGCCAACTGCTCGACTTGAAGGTCGCGGGACATGGATTACATCAGCACAACACTGGGGCGACGCCTCATTTTGCATCGATTGGGGGATAAGCGTGCCGACTGAATTGGTCTCAAACTTTGCAATGATTGATGTCGGTGGTAAGCGCGTGACCACCCGCCGCGCTATCGCCGCGGGCACAATTTTGTTGGGTCCCTTGGCGTATGAGAAGGTCGCCTCAAAAACGCTCCCGAAAGGTGACTGTTTTCCGATGTCAGAGATTGCGGGTGTAATGGGTGCGAAGGGCGCGTCTGCCTTGTTACCGATGTGCCATCCATTGCCGTTAGATCAAGTGCTGGTGCGCTTTGAGATGGACGCCGAGGCACGTGCAGTGCGGACGTTTTGTGAAGCCGCGACAGATGCGAAGACGGGTGTCGAAATGGAAGCATTAGCGGGCGTTAATGCGGCTTTGCTGTGCATCTGGGATCTCTGCAAAGGCACTGACCCTGTACTCGAGATTACCGATGTTGCCTTGCTGACGAAAACCGGTGGCAAGAGCGGCGTCTGGATCAACCCAGATCAGCCGATTCCTGAGTGGGTGTTGACTCAGCTGCCCTCGCAAAGTCCACTCACCGGCCGAAAAATTGCGGTTTTGGTGATGAGTGATCGAGCCTCACAAGGTGAATATGAAGATGAGTCTGGCCAATATCTCGTCGAGGCCATGCGCGCGCAAGGTGCCGAGGTCTGTGCATATCAGGTCATTCCAGATGAGTTCGAGCAGATTCAAGAGACTGTGAAGGCCATTTCTGAAGCCCATGATCCGCACGTCATCCTCTGTACTGGTGGAACAGGCCCAGGGCCTCGTGACGTGACCCCGCTTGCCTTGGATGTGCTACTGAATCCAGAACTTCCCGGGTTGGGCGAGTGGTTGCGTTCAGAAAGTGCGGTCTATACGAAGACGGCTTGGCTTTCTCGTATGGGCGGTGGTCTTGTTGGCCGCGCCTTGTTGATTACGCTCCCTGGCAGTCTGCAGGCGGTGAAGGAATGTGTCGGGATTTTCATGGAGGGTCTGCCAAAGGCCATCGTGATGATCGAAAAACAAGGGCGTAAGGGCCGCCTGTAATGCAAGTGACGATTACGACCTTGGGCGTGTTTCGAACACTTGGCCCGGAGTTTGTGCTCGACATCGCCGACGGCGCGACGGTCTTTGATGTGCGGCAGGCGCTTGAATCGCGTATTGCCGCTGATGCGCCCTCCCTGTTAGACACGCTGGCTCGGTCGGCCTTCGCGGCCGATGATTTTGTGCTGCGTGATGATGATCTGATCGACGGAGCATCGGTGCTGGCACTGCTGCCGCCAGTCGCGGGGGGCTAATGCGAGTTTCACAGTCTGGTGCACAGTGGTTTTGTGGGTTAGTCGATGGCCCGTGTCCGACAGATCAATGGTCAGTCCATGTTGAGGATCCCGCCCACGGAGCCATTAACACGTTTTATGGTGTGGTCCGTAATCATAATGACGGCCATGCGGCCGCCTCAGTCGATTATGATGTGCATGAGACGTTGGCAATTAAAGCGCTTGGGGCGCTCTGTGCGGAAATCGTCGAAGCGCTCCCAGTGCGTTTGTATGTCATTCACTCCTGCGGGCTTGTTGCAGTTGGGCAGGCCAGCGTTGTGATTGCATCGAGCTCTGCGCACCGGGCTGAAGCCTTTGAAGCGACCCGACGCTGCATTGATGAGTTGAAGGTGCGCGTCCCGATCTGGAAGCGAGAAATCGCGCCCGATGCCAGTGATCGATGGTTGGATGGTCACTCCATTCGACGTGATTAAGGAGTGTGTGCATGGATGCCACCGGATTTGAAATACACCCACAGCTTGCGCAGACCAGTTACCCCTTGGTTTCGCTGCCGTATAGCGATCTAAGGTTGGTGGATGATGCCCGTTTTCCTTGGGTATTGGTGATTCCTCGTATTTCAAATGCCGTTGAACTGATTGATTTACCGCCGGAAATTCGGACGCCGGTTGGCGTTGAAATCGATCATGTGTGTCGAATTCTTCGCGACGTCTTTGCCCCGTACAAGCTCAATGTGGCGGCGTTGGGCAATCAGGTTCGGCAGTTACATGTTCATGTGATTGCGCGCTACGTGGATGACCCGGCGTGGCCAAACCCTGTCTGGGGTATGGGGCAGTCCATGCCTTATGACGAGGATGGTTTAGCAAGCCGCCTTAGGCTGTTGTCGGCAGCCCTGCAATAAGCGGCGTGACAAACAGATTCTCAAGTCTGCGTTGCAGTAAGAAGGTGCGTAGTGCGCGATGTCGTGCTGAATGCGCATAGCTCTGGCGCAACACAAAGAACACGCCATAGATGATTGGATCTTGGACCGCTGGCGTCATCAGTCGCTTAAGACGAGGATCGCGAGACCCGATCGCCTCGGGGAGCCAGCCAAATCCCAAATTGCCTGCAATCGCGTCATGCACGCCTTGTAGCGAGAGACAGCGGACCTCAGTTCGATGCGCAAATTCCAAGGCTGCATAGTCTGGCCCATGGACCCAGCGATAGGGGGTCCCGTAAACCAGTTGGTGCGTTGCATGGATCCCTTCATAGAGTTCCCAGCGGATAGTTCCGCATGAGGTAATGATCTCGTCATGCAGGGCTTCTGGCAGTTGGCTTGGTTTGATTGATGGCGCCGTCAAAATGCCACACTCAGGGATGCTGTCTGCGGACTGAACTTCGGTCGACAAGCGAATGCTGACGCTCGGGTGATGTCGCATAAATTCACCAAAGCGAGCGACTAGTCCTGGGAAGTGAATACCTTGGCCACAGGTCACCGAGATGACGCCATCGAGATGCTGGCGATAGGTTTCAATCCCTGTCATCACCGTATTGAGACGATCTGAGAGTTCATCCAGCTCGTACAGCAGAGACTCCACGATCGGATTCAGTGAAACCCCTTGAGGACCTACGGTGAATAATCGGAATCCGAGTTGATCTTCCAAGTCTGCGACACGGCGTGACACGGTGCTGTGCACTAACCCTAAATGATGGGCCGCTTTGCGAATGCTGCCATGGCGATAAACAGCGTGTGCCACTTGGAGGTGACGCCAGTTTGGTGGACGCATACTCGTATTCCTTGAAAATCATTTCCATATTTTCGGGAACGATTATGACGTTTCGATGACGATGTGATCGTTTGACACGCGTCTACCGTGTTCGTTTCAGAGCGCGAGCTCGGTGTTGTACTCACTGTGTTAGAGCGCTGGTGTTGAGCTGTCTGACTGCTCAGAAAAAAGCCCGCTGAGCGGGCTTTTATCATTAGTTACTCGGGTAGGGACGTTGCGCCTCTCCAGTGTATAGCTGCCGAGGCCGGCCGATTTTGTAAGGACTCGAAATCATCTCATGCCAGTGGGAAATCCAGCCAATGGTCCGTGAAACTGCAAAGATCACGGTAAACATGCTGGTCGGAATTCCGATGGCACTGAGAATAATCCCTGAATAGAAATCGACATTCGGGAACAACTTTCGGTCCGCAAAGTATGGATCAGACAGCGCGATCCGCTCTAGCTCCATAGCCACCTTCAGGCGAGGATCCACAACTTTGAGCTCTGCGAGGACTTCATCCGACGACGCCTTCATCACTTTCGCGCGCGGGTCAAAATTCTTGTACACCCGATGCCCGAAGCCCATCAATTTGAACGGGTCATTCGGATCTTTGGCTTTTTCGATAAACCGTGGAATCTGATCAACGGTCCCAATTTCATCCAGCATCCGTAGGACGGCCTCGTTGGCACCCCCATGTGCGGGTCCCCACAAGGCAGCAATGCCTGCAGAGACACACGCGAACGGATTTGCACCGGTTGAACCTGCAAGCCGCACGGTCGATGTTGAGGCATTTTGTTCGTGATCTGCATGCAATAAGAAAATGCGATCCATCGCACGTTCGACAGCGGGCGAAACCACATACTCCTCGCATGGAGTGCCGAACATCATGTACAAGAAATTGGCGGCATAACTGAGATCATTCCGCGGATACATGAAGGGCTGCCCAATGGAATGCTTGTAGCACATGGCCGCCAACGTTGGCATTTTGGCGACGAGTCGATGTGCGGCGATCTCGCGATCACGCTGCGAGCGAATATCCATTACATCGTGGTAGAAGGCGCTCAGCGCACCCACTGCACCGCACATCATTGCCATCGGGTGCGCATTGTGATGGAAGCCATCGAAGAAGTGGGCTAACGACTCGTGCAGCATCGTGTGTCGCGTGATGTTGTAAACGAATTGTGCTTTTTCCTCTGGGGTTGGCAGTGTGCCATACCAAAGCAGATAGCAGGTTTCGAGATAATCTGAATGCTCAGCTAAGTCTTCGATCGAATAGCCGCGATGCAGTAAGATACCCTCGTCACCATCGATGTAGGTGATTCTAGACTCCGTCGCCGACGTCGACATAAATCCGGGGTCGTGCGTGAAGTAGCCTTCTTTTAACAATCCCGCAACGTCGATGACATCTGGACCAATCGTGCCGGAATAGACTGGCAGTTCAACTGTTTTTCCCGATGGGAGGGTCAAAGTGGCATGTTTGTCTGCCATAGGTCGTGGCTCCTTTCTTTGAAAATCCGCCGGTTAACTGTGCTTGCTCATCTAAATTGTGCAGCGCACGATACAGCGGGCGTGGGCCTCACTATAAACGGGGGCCTATGGGTGTCAATCTGTCAGGGTTATTTTAGGCATAAAGGCGAATGCGTTACCCTTTGTAACGTCAAGAGGGTTGGTCGTATACTACCGTCGCTTCCGACACCCTTCACTTGAGAGGATCTTGTACATGGCGTCGTCTACTCAACGACCGGTTAATCTCGATTTAACCAGCATTCGGTTTCCCATTACAGCCATCGCGTCCATCCTGCACCGGGTCTCGGGCGTTGTGTTGTTCTTCGGGAGTTTCATCGTGTTGGCGTGGCTCGGCATGTCGCTAGAAAGCGAGGCCGGATTCGCGGACGCCGTTCGATTGCTCGATCACGGCCTGTTTGCATTTGTCCTGTGGGGTGTACTTGCAGCCTTGGCCTATCACTTTGTCGCAGGTGTGAAGCATCTGCTGATGGACATGGGGTTTGGTGAAACCCTTGAGTCGGGTCCGTTATTCGCAAAAGTCTCCATGGCAATCGCTGCTGTGTTGGTGGTGTTGATGGGGGTATGGGTATGGTAACCAGTGTTTTGAATTACGGTCGAAGTGGTGTGCATGACTGGGTCA
>RFUY01000002.1 GCA_009922705.1 Gammaproteobacteria bacterium | reverse complement strand
CGGGCGCGTTGCACAGAATGCTCGGTCAATTGAGCCGGCCATGATCGCATCGATTGCCTGACAGCCAGCGCCTGCCGCGAGTAACGCAGCTCGCAGGGAGTTGGGCCCCATGGAGGTATCTCCGTCGACAGGAATTAAATCACCCCGCATCGCGTCGTATCCGATCTGTGTAATCTCATCCACGTAACGGCGCGGATGAGCTCGCTCAATCGCACCAAGCGTCGCAGGAATCGCCTCCATTCGGGTGAGATCATCCATCAAGCCCTGCGACTGAAGATGGGTTTCAATCGCTTGCAGGCGCATTGGGCTTTCAGGATGGAAGTGCCCCATGTCATGAAGCAGGCACTCTGAATGCGTGATGTAACCGAGGTGTTTCATGACGGCTCCTTAGTCGTCAACGAATCCTATCACCGGCCAATTGTTTGCCTCTGCAATTGCTCTGAGCTTCTGATCTGGATCAACAGCAAAGGGTGCATCAGCGCGCTCGAGTAGTGGTAAGTCATTGATTGAGTCCGAGTAAAAGTGAATTGTCTCGGCCTTGGCATGACGCTCCGATAGCCACTGCATCAAGGCATCGACCTTGCCATCGCGATAGGTCGGAATGCCAATCATCTCACCTGTGTAACGCCCATCTTTGAATTCCAGGCGACATCCCAAAAAGTCGTCGACGCCATGTAAGACCGCAATCGGCTCGACAATAAACTCATTGGTGGCCGAGATAATGAGGGTGAAGTAGCCCTGTCGCCGATAGTCTGCAATACAGGCCAGCGCTTTGGGCAACAGTCCCGGAATAATGATGTCAGCAAGATAGCGTGCGCGCAGAGCGAGCACCTGATCGAGGGGGTGTGTCCTCAGCACCTCAGTGGCAAAGCGTTGATAAGCACGAATGTCGAGCGTCTCGTCGAGATAGTCTTGGTAGAACTGATCGTTGCGTCGTTGGTAATGATCGGCGTCCACCACGCCGGCATCAATCAGAAACTGATTCCATGACTTGTCGCTGTCAAAGGGCAGCAATGTATGGTCAAGGTCAAAAATGGCGAGACGCATAAAACCCCACTGAAGAATTGAGCGTAATTCAAAAACTTGAAAGAATGCGGAGGTTGTTCGGGAGTTGCAAGGCATGATTGATCAGGACGGGTATCGGCTAAACGTGGGGATTATCCTCGCGCATCCGACGGGTACCGTGCTGTGGGCGCGGCGCCGGGGCGAAAATGCATGGCAATTTCCACAGGGGGGCGTGCGTTCAGGCGAAAACCCCGATGACGCACTGTTTCGGGAGCTTTATGAAGAGCTTGGGGTGGAGTCGAACCAAGTCGCCATTTTGGCACACACCGCGGGCTGGCTTCGTTATCAGTTGCCGAAATCGTTAATTCGGCAGCGTGGCAAGCACACCTGTATTGGCCAAAAGCAACGCTGGTATTTGCTCGCTTTGACTGACTTGATGATGACGCCGAAATTTGATGTGGCCGATCATCCTGAGTTTGATGCACATCAGTGGGTCTCCTACTGGTATCCCTTAAGCCAAGTGATTCCTTTCAAGCGTGACGTATACCGGCGCGCCCTCACTGAATTGTCACCGGCGTTACGCTGGTTTGGACCACTTGCATGCTAGACACCCTTCGGCGACTGGTTCAGGCGGTCACCGATGCTGAAAACTTAGACGCTGCCCTTGAGCTGATTGTCAGTCGCGTGAAATCCATCATGCAGACGGGTGTCTGTTCGGTGTACCTAAAAGACGATGCGTCGGATCGATGGGTCTTAATGGCGACCGATGGATTGAACCCTGACTCTGTACGCAGAGTCAGTTTGGGCTTGCATGAGGGGTTGGTGGGCACCGTTGGCACGCGCGAAGAGTTGTTGAACTTGGATAATGCGCCTCGCCATCCGGCCTTTCGGTTTTTGCGAGAAACAGGGGAAGAGGAGTTTTACTCCTTTTTAGGGGTACCGATCGTGCATCAGCGACAGGTACTGGGCGTATTGGTTGTCCAACAAGTGACGCCACGCCGTTTCTCGGATGATGAAGAGGCCCTGTTGATTACCGTGGCCGCGCAGTTGTCTGCATTGATTGCGCACGCAAAGATCTCCGGCGCGTTAAGGACGGGCAGCGGTCAGACTGGTGAAACCGCGCGACCGGATGTGTACTTCAAGGGCGTGGGCAGCGTCCCAGGGATTGCGATGGGGACCTGCCTTGTGCGTCGCCCCCCGGCAATGCTGCGCCGTGTCCGTGATCGGATGACTGAAGATCCAGAGCGAGAGCTGGTTGCTTTTCAGGATGCGCTGAGTGCCGTCAAGGACGAACTTCGTCGGATTAGTCAAAATCTATCATCGAGTCTTAAAGAGTCAGAAATGGCGCTCTTCGAGACCTATTTGCGGATGTTGGAAGATCACACACTCAGTGGTGAGGTCTGTCGTCGAATCCGGTCCGGAGAGAGCGCTGAAACAGCACTAAAATATGTCGTGCTCGACCTGGTGGCGCGATTTGAGGCCATGCAAGACGCGTATCTCAAAGAACGGGGGTCTGATCTATTGGATTTGGGGCGCCGTATTCTGGCGAGACTGCAAGATCAGGTCGATGATCTGGGAACGCTGGATGCAGACACGATTTTAGTGGCCGAAGACGTCACGCCTGTGATGTTGGGCGAGATTCAAAAACATCAGCTTAAAGGCATCGTATCGGTGAAAGGGTCTGCGACCAGCCATGTGGCGATTCTAGCGCGGAGCCTTGGGATTCCTGCGGTGATGGGAGCGACCGATTTGCCGGTTTCTGACCTGCAGGGAGCAACGGTGGTTGTGGATGGATGGCGAGGGGAAGTGGTCGCAAATCCTTCTGAGGCTGTTCGTGAGGCCTACCAGGAGGCGATTGCCGAAGCCGCGGTCTTGCAAGCAGATTTGGATCGCGTTGGTCCAGGACCGTGCCTCACCCGAGATGGTCATAGTGTGCAGCTGATGTTGAACTCCGGATTATTTGGGGAGTTATCGCAACTTCAGCGTTCTTGGATTGGGGGTGTCGGACTATATCGCACCGAGTTCGCGTTCCTCGCGCGCGGACGGTTTCCGACTGAGGATGAGCAACGTGTCATCTATCAAGACGAGCTCGATCAGTATTCACCGAGTCCGGTGGTGATGCGAACTTTGGACATTGGTGGCGACAAGGGACTCCCCTATTTTGCCTTTGATGAGTCAAACCCTTTTCTCGGCTGGCGTGGAATTCGGGTGACCTTGGATCACCCGGAAATCTTTATCACACAAATCCGCGCCATGCTTCGTGCCTCTGAGGGCTTAGATAATCTGCGAATCTTATTACCGATGGTCAGTACCGTGGCAGAGCTTACCGCCTCTAAACGGTTGATTGCCCGGGTTCTGGGCGAGTTGCGCGGCGACGGAATGCACTTAGAGAATCCTGAAATCGGGGTCATGATTGAAGTCCCCAGTGCAGTCTATATGGCCCCAGAACTTGCCCAGCATTGTGACTTTTTGTCGGTGGGCTCGAATGATTTGACCCAATATCTCATGGCTGTGGATCGCACTAACGCGCGTGTTGCAAATTTGTTCGACAGCTTAAATCCAGCCGTTTTAAGAGCGCTTGCTCAGACCGCACAGGCGGCGCGAAGCGCAGGGATTCCAGTCGCCGTCTGTGGCGAGATGGCCGGCGATCCGATGGCCGCTGTGTTGTTGGTGGGGCTCGGGTTTAATGAGTTGTCGATGTCTGGATCGAGTTTGGCCAAGGTGAAGCGGGCAGTCCAGGCATTCGATCGCTCAGATTGTGAATCTCTGGCGACCCTTGCGGTCTCTTTGGAGTCGGGCGAGCAGGTCTTGCGTGTGTTGGCCGAAACCTTTTTGAAACATGGCTTGAGTTTGTTGCTCCCCCCGTCATTGCGAGACACCTTGGCGCTTGAGGCCTGTCAATGATGGAATTTCTGATTTATCTACCGCTGGGGGTCGTCTCTGGTGTCATCGCAGGGCTGTTTGGTGTCGGTGGTGGCATTGTCATTGTCCCCGTCTTGTTGTTGACCTTTGATGTGCTTGGACTGTCTCTGGATGTGGCTTCGCATGTGGCGGTCGGTACCTCGCTCGCCTGTGTGGTGATGACCGCATTGAGCTCGTCTTACAACCACTACAAAAAGGGCGCCATGTTATGGACTTGGATCCGACGATTGGTGCCATTTCTCATCATGGGGGGTGTGATCGGGGGCTGGACTGCAGATCAATTGCATGGCGAGACACTCACCCTGATGCTTGGCGTGTTCCTGATGTCCATGGGCTTACAGTTGTTTTTGACAGCCAAACGGGTGGTTGCCCCTGGCGATGAAAAAAGACCACATGCGGCTGTCATTGCGGTGTCCGGGACTGCGATTGGCTGGCTGAGTGCGATGATGGGGATTGCCGGGGGTGCCTTTCTTGTCCCCTTGATGACCAGTTTTGGTGAGCAGGTCAAACGTGCGGTTGGCACGGCGTCATTACTCGGATTGCCAACGGCAACGGCCGGTGCATTGACCTTTATGGTGACAGGATGGGATGCGGCAGATCGATTGCCATGGTCTGCTGGGTATGTGTATCTCCCTGCATTTCTCGGGATTGTGGCCACGAGCACGCTTGCCGCACGGTTTGGCGTCCGGCTGGCCCATAGTCTCGATCAAGTGGTGTTAAAGCGATTATTTGCGACCTTTTTGTGGCTGGTCGCGTTGCGCCTGCTGTGGAGGATTTTGGGATGAACTATCCACAGATTGATCCAGTGGCGCTGGACCTCGGTGTGATTCAGATCCACTGGTATGGTCTGATGTATGTGTTTGCCTTTCTGGGGGGCTATTGGCTGGCAAAGCGCCGGATTGCCGCGGGTCGTTTCCCAATGCAGGTTGACGCATTATCTGATTTCGTGGGCTGGGTGGCGATTGGTGTCATTCTGGGTGGGCGCCTTGGTTATGTGTTGTTTTATCAACTTGAACGAACGATTGCAGAGCCTTTGAGCGCGATTGCGATTTGGGAAGGGGGGATGTCGTTCCACGGCGGCCTATTGGGCGTCATAACCCTGACCTGGTGGTTTGCTAAAAAGCATCGCATTGCGCCACTGGTGCTCGGTGATGCCCTCGCACCGTTGGTTCCGATTGGCTTGGGCTTGGGCCGGTTGGGAAATTTTATCGGCGGTGAGTTATGGGGGCGCACAACGACATTGCCTTGGGGGATGGTGTTTCCGAATGGTGGTCCCCTCCCCCGTCATCCCAGCCAGTTGTATGAGTTTGCGCTTGAGGGCGTCGTGTTATTTGTGGTGGTCAATCTGTATGCGCGTGTGCCTCGACGCACCGGACAGGTGACGGGGCTCTTTTTATTGGGGTATGGCGTATTTCGGTTTTCTGTGGAGTTTGTCCGAGCGCCAGATGCGCACCTCGGGTTTATTTGGTTAGAGTGGATGACCATGGGACAAGTACTGACAGTACCGATGATGTTGATTGGTGGATGGTTATTGGTGCGAAAAGGGAAGATAGATGAAAGCGTATCTTGACGTTTTAAAGTTATTGCTCGAGTCCGGACATCCCAAGGGTGACCGGACTGGAACCGGGACGCTGAGCGTCTTTGGGCATCAGATGCGTTTTCCACTGAGCGACGGCTTTCCGATGGTGACGACCAAGAAATTGCATCTCAAATCGATTATTCATGAGCTGCTGTGGTTTATCCGAGGAGACACAAATACCGCCTATTTGCGTGAGCACGGCGTCAAAATCTGGGATGAGTGGGCCACTGAGTCAGGGGATTTAGGCCCCATTTATGGGGCGCAATGGCGCAGCTGGCCGGCACCAGACGGGCGTGTGATTGATCAGCTCACGGAAGTGATTGCACAGATCAAAGCACGCCCTAACTCCCGGCGCCTCTTGGTTTCTGCATGGAATCCGGCATTACTGCCAGATGAGTCCATCAGTCCACAGGCGAATGTGGCTACAGGTCGCATGGCGCTTGCGCCATGCCATACATTGTTTCAGTTCTATGTGGCTGATGGGGCTTTGTCTTGTCAGCTGTACCAACGGTCCGCAGACATCTTCCTTGGTGTGCCGTTTAACATCGCATCTTATGCGCTACTGACGCATTTGGTGGCACACCAATGCGATCTCTCGGTCGGTGACTTCATTTGGACGGGTGGCGATGTGCATCTGTATCAGAACCATGTTGCTCAGGCGAGAGAGCAGTTGACGCGATCTCCGAGACCGTTGCCGCGACTCACCCTGGTGGGTAAGCCCACTGATATTACGGGCTACACGGAGGCACACATCCAGATAGAGGGGTATGACCCTCATCCACACATCAAAGCACCGGTGGCGATATGATTCGGGTCTGCGCCATCGTCGCACGTGCGAAAAATGGAGTGATCGGTCAGAACAATCAGTTGCCCTGGCATCTCCCCTCAGACTTGCGATATTTCAAAGCGCAGACCTTTGGTAAGCCAGTCATCATGGGGCGAAAGACGTTCGAGTCCATCGGCCGTCCATTACCGGGTCGTACCAATGTGGTGATTACTCGGCAACCCCAGTGGCAGTCTCCTGGCGTCAAGGTCGCGACCTCGGTTGAGCACGCATTACAGATCGCAAAAGCACAAGCCGAGTTGGATGGAGCCGATGCAGTCATGTTTATCGGTGGCGCTGAAATCTATCGGGCTGCAGCGCCCTATCTCGATCGGTGGTATGTGACAGAAGTCCAGCTTGAGCCAACTGGGGATGCAACAATTCCCGCAGTCGATGCAAGCCTGTTTGATGAAGTGACAACCGAGGTGGGTCAGACTCAACCAGGCGAGCCTGACCACACGTTTCGGGTATTTGACCGCCGTTAGTCGGTCACAGCCCCAGTGCTTGCACTGGACACCAACTTGGCAAATTTTGCCAACACGCCTCGTGTCGGAATCTCTTTGGCCATGCTCCACCGTGCGCGACGGGCCGCCAGTGTGGCGTCATCGAGATTGACCACGAGCCGGTTTTGCTCAGCATCAATGGTGATTACATCGCCGTCTTCGAGAAGCCCGATAGGGCCACCAACAGCCGCTTCTGGCGTGACATGTCCAATCACAAACCCGTGCGATCCACCTGAGAATCGTCCGTCGGTGATGAGGGCCACATCTTTTCCAAGACCTCGGCCCATAATCGCGCTCGTCGGTGACAACATTTCCCGCATTCCGGGTCCACCTTTGGGCCCTTCGTACCGGATAACAATGACCGTTCCCTTTTCAACCTCACCCGCGATAATGGCGGCTTGGGCGGCCTCTTCTGAGTCGAAACACTGGGCCTTTCCGGTAAAGGTGAGACCCTCCTTCCCTGAGATCTTTGCCACAGCCCCTTCTGGCGCAAGGTTCCCGTAAAGAATTCGCAAATGACTGTCGGCTTTTACAGGGTTATCGAATGCTCGAATGATGTCTTGCTGCGCAGGGTAAGGCGCAACCGTCTCAAGATTCTCGGCGAGTGTTCGGCCAGTCACCGTCAGCACCTCGCCATGCAACAACCCACGATCGAGCAACATCTTCATTAATGGTTGAATCCCGCCGATGGCGATCAGCTCGCTCATGAGGTATTTCCCCGAGGGCTTCACATCCGCAAGGACAGGGACTCGTTTCCCAATCTCGGTGAAGTCATCCAGCGTCAGGGGAATATTTGCGGTGTGTGCCATCGCCAGCAGATGCAGCACTGCATTGGTCGAGCCTCCGAGTGCGATGACCACGGTAATGGCGTTTTCAAAGGACTTCCGGGTGACGATATCTAATGGCTTAAGGTCCTGCTCGATCAGTCTAACGACCGCCTCTCCGGCACGCTCTGAATCAATGCGCTTATCACCAGAGACGGCTTCTTGGGCTGACGAGTTCGGAAGCGACAAACCCAATGCTTCGATCGCACTCGCCATGGTGTTTGCGGTGTACATACCGCCACAGGATCCGGGCCCTGGGATGGCTGTTTTCTCCACGGCAATCAGCTCGGCATCGTCGATGCTGCCGGCTGCACGCGCACCAACGGCTTCAAAGACGCTCACGATATCACGGCGCTCCGCTCCCGGTTGAATCGTGCCACCGTACACAAAGACTGAGGGCCGGTTCATTCGGAGCATCGCCATCACGCAGCCGGGCATATTCTTGTCACAGCCACCGATGGTCACGACTCCATCAAAGCCTTGACCAGCGACAACCGTCTCAATCGAATCACAAATCACTTCACGGCTGACCAGTGAATAGCGCATCCCTGGTGTCCCCATGCTAATGCCATCACTAACGGTGATCGTGTTAAAGACAACGCCCTTTCCACCGGCCGCATTAGCGCCCTTTTCTGCGCAGTCTGCGAGGGTATTGATGTGCATATTGCACGGCGTGACCATCGACCAGGTGCTGGCAATCCCAACCTGCGGCTTTTTAAAGTCTTCATCACCAAATCCCACGGCGCGCAGCATGGCGCGTGACGGTGTTTGATTTAAGCCATCAACAATGACGGCGGAATGCTTGCGGCGGGAATCATCGGTCATGGAAAAGTCCTATAGGGCCTTGGTGAGGATCAGTGAATTACGCTGAAAGTTATACAGTGCCTGCCGATTATCGGGCAGATCCGTCAGTGATGCACGCGCAAAGCCGCGCTCGCTGAACCAGTCAGGGGCCAGTGTGGTGAGCACGCAGAGCGTGGTGAGCCCCTGCTGTTTGGCTTCAGATTCGATGGCCTGAAGTAGTCGGCTTCCAATGCGCGCACCGGTATGGTCCGGATCTACAGCCAGCGCGGCGAGCTCGCCGGTGTGTTGGTCCAGCGGATAAAGCGCGGCTGAGCCTAAAATCCGACCGTCACAGTCCATCACCATAAAGTTTCCGATTTCTGCTTCGAGTTGTTCTCGTGACCGTCTGACCAATGAGCCAGCTTCTTCCAATGGCTGCATCAGATGGAGCAGGTGACTGAGATCATCCAGTCGTGCGGAGCGGACCCTTGCCGTTGCCTCGCCAGTCACCATTGTGCCCGAGCCTTGTACCGTCAATAGCTCTGTGAGCAGTGCGCCATCGGTTGCTGCATGCACCAAATGACACCGTTTGACACCACCGCGCAATGCGGCCGCCGCGGTTGTCAGACGCCGCTGCATCTCTGGGGCTTGGGCAGGCATTACGCGATCTAGGGTGCGGCTCGTGAGCTCGGTCAGGGCGGTGCCATCGAGATCAAGACAGGTTGGTGTCGACCCAAATAAAATTAACTTATCCGCCTGCAACGCAATGGCCGTTTTTGTCGCCACTTCTTCGCTGGCCAGGTTATAGAGTTGGCCGCTGGGCGCATGCGCTAGGTGGTCCACGTAAACCACGGCACCGAGCGTGAGTTGGGCTTTGATCCCGGCGATATCAATTTTGCGAACCGAGCCTGTAAAGAGGTGGTCCACGCCGTCATGAACACCAAGCGGCTTTGCCGTGACGAACGCACCAGAGACCAGCGGCGCGGTTCCACGATTGCGATGCATCGCCCGAGTGTAGAGCCCGCGAAAGGTCAGTCGGGCTTGGCCAACGATCTCTTGGATTGCAACCAGTAATTGCCCATCAGTGATCCGGCGCGTGGCATGAAACTCCGTGGGAACGCCGCGTGAGGAGACATGCCTGTCGATGGCGTGTCGGGTGCTTTGAATGAGAACCAGTCGAACATCGAGTGAATGCAGTAAGCAGAGGTCTTCCACCAGTCGACTGTGGTTGACTTCGGAGCCATGCTCGTCCGAGAGTAGGATGACAAAAGTCTTCCCACGGAAGGACTCGATGTAGGGACCCGCTTCTCTCAGCCAGGCCACGATCGGTTCGGTTTGAATCACGGCGTCTCCTTGATTTGACTTAGGATTGTGCGATGAATTCCCCAGTAACTCCAGATCCCATCGAACGTGAATTAAAACTGGGTGTACGACACCTGAGTGCCGATCGTCTCGATTCGCTGCTTGCGCAACTCGACATCGAGCAGGTTGTCCGTCTGCCTGAGCAACGCTTGGGTAATACCTATTTCGATACGGCGACAGGTGCATTACATGCATTGGGGGTTGCGGTGCGTCTACGCCAAGTCGACGACCAAATAGAAATGACGGTGAAAGTACGTGAGCCGGATGAATCTGGGCTCACCCAGCGGCAAGAGTGGAATCTTCCGGTCACCACACATGCACTTGACTGGTCTGCACTACAAGCGCTGCCCTTGGCGCCATCCGTCCAGGAACTGTTGGACCCGGCACACCTCCGCCCGGTCTTTCAAAATGTCCTGTGGCGCACCGATTGGCGGATTCAGGATCAAGGTCTGGCCTTAACGATCTCCCTCGATCGCGGAGAGGTCAGTGTGGGGTCTGCCACCTCCCCTGTTTCTGAAGTAGAGCTTGAATGGCACCAGGGCTCGCTTGAGCGCTTGGTATCCCTGGGGATGACACTGGCTGATCACATCCCCGCCTACATGGCTGTGATTAGTAAAGCAGAACGGGGGGAGCGACTCATTCGGGGGCAATCACCCCTCGCAGATCCACTTCCTCAGACACCCCTGGGTTGGGTGAATCGGCTCAGTCGCATGTTGGATCCATTGGCGGGACCCAGCCCTGAAGCGGCTGTCCACGCACTGCGCGCCAGTGGCGCGTCTTGTGCGGATGAGTGGGGGAAGCGCCTCATGGCCGGAGATATCCCAGTCGGTCTGGGCAGGTGGATGATTGAGACTCAACAGGAACACAGTAGACATGGATGCGCTTGATTACTCGCACTTTTTAGCCGAAACCTGTCGTCGCGACCCTGAGTGGGCGTCAGCGCTCCGCGCGGGTCGCGTGGATGTCACACCCAGTGCGGAGGCGGTGCGAGCCGACTGGAACTGTCTTTGCGACATCACTGAGACTGCGATGTTTGATCGCGCTGCGCGGCAACTTCGAATGCGTCAGCAAGCAGGCGTGTATTGGCGCCTACTGCAGGGTTTGGAGCCAGACACGGCGACCATGGCGACAATGACGGTGATGGCTGAGGCGTCTCTGGAGGCGAGCTTGACCCATCATTTTCGAAGTCAGGTGGCCCTCTGGGGCGCTCCGAGTGATCCACGGATCGCGATTATCGGGATGGGTAAGCTGGGCGGTCGAGAGCTCAATGTGTCCTCTGACATCGATATTTTTTGCGTGTATGGCTCTGATGGTGACACGCAAGGCCCGAGAGTCCGTGATAACGCCGACTTTTTTACGCGCGTGATCCAGGGGATGGCGAAAAGCTTAGATCAACAGACCGCAGATGGCTTTGTGTTTCGGGTGGATCAACGGCTGCGCCCCTGGGGCAGCGCTGGTCGGTTGGTCTTACCGGTTTCCGCGGTGACCGCGTATTACGAGCAGCACGGCCGGGAATGGGAGCGATTTGCCTTGGTCAAAGCGCGGACGGTGGCTGGCGATCTGAGTCTCGGGGAGTCCTTATTGGCTGAACTGACGCCCTTTATGTACCGCAAATATCTCGATTTTGGGGTCTTTGAGTCGATCCGCGACTTAAAGCAAAAGATCGCAGCAGAAGTCCGCCGACAAGGAAAGACGGACAATGTGAAGCTTGGCGAAGGTGGCATTCGGGAAGCCGAGTTTATTGTCCAAGCACTCCAACTATTGCGGGGCGGTCAGCTGCCCGATTTGCGCACGCCCTCGATGTTGGCGGCGATTGATGCATTGATTCGGCATGAGCTGATGCCGGCATCGGTTGCTCGGCAACTGCGGGCAGATTACGGCTGGCTCCGGCATGTTGAACATGTCATCCAAGCGGAGTCAGATCAGCAAACACAGGCAGTGCCTGCAGAGCCTGAGCGCCGGTTGGTGTTAGCGCAGATGCTGGGGTTTTCCGAGGTTGAGGCCTTTGAGACCACGCTGCAGCAAACCATGCAGCGGATCCGCCATGAGTTTACGCAATTTCTTGGGGAGCCTGAGACGTCACCTACCGCGTCAAACCCGATTTCTGAGGCGGTGATACAGCGCCTAGAAGCCTATCTTCTGGAGCCCCAATGCGAGCGCCTTGAAGCGGTCGCGCGGTCCCGTTTAGTGCGTGTTATTGGGTTATTAGGGCCACTTTTGTCACGCTACGAAGCGCCTTGTACTGACCGTATGCTCGCTTTTTTAACCACCTGTCTGCGTCGAAGCGCCTATTTGGCACTCTTGGCGGAGGAGCCGACAGTGCTGCAGCGGATGGTTGACCTCATTGCGCAGTCTCCGTGGATTGCAAAGCGCCTCACGGAGATGCCGATTCTCCTGGATGAGTTATTGGGGCTTCGTGTGGATCAGGTGCTATTGGATCGTCAGGCGCTTGGTCGAGAACTACAGAGTCGGCTTGCGCGGCTAGACCCAGACGATGCGGAAGCCTTGATCGAGACACTCGTGCAGTTCGCGCGCGGACAAGCGTTTCGGGTGGCTGTGTTTGAGGTGACCGAAGACATCCCCTTGATGCGTGTGTCTGACCAACTGACTTGGATCGCTGAAGCCGTGATTGCTGAGGTCTTGGCCTTTGCCTACAGGGATGTTGAGGCGAAACATGGCCGACCTGTCGGCGCAGAGCAGGACAGCGGTATTGCTGTCCTCGGCTATGGCAAGTTGGGCGGCATTGAGATGAGCTATGGCTCAGACTTGGATTTGGTGTTTGTTCATGCGATTGATGCGCAGGCGGAGACCTCGGGAGCATCGCCCATTGAGGGTGGTGTGTTTGTCCAACGGGTGGTTCGCCGAGTGATTGCCTTACTCGAAACCCAGACGCGGTTTGGCAAGCTGTTTGAGATTGATATCCGATTACGCCCGTCAGGACGGAGCGGGTTAATGGTGATTGGCTTAGACGCGTTTGCCAAGTATCTCGATGAAGAGGCTTGGACTTGGGAGTTGCAGGCCTTTGTGCGCGCGCGACCGGTTGCAGGGGATGCGGCCTTAAGTGATCAGTTGGTGGCCTTGCGTCGCTCGGTGTTAGTCACACCACGGCCCTTGGCCCAATTAAGGGATGAGGTGGTCGCCATGCGGGAAAAAATGCGGACCCACCTGGCGACACCGACTGGGAGTGACGCTGTCAACTTGAAACACGATGCCGGTGGTATCGTCGATATTGAATTTATGGTGCAATATCAAATTCTCGCACACGCGTCTCAGTATCCGGAGCTCGCCACTTACACCGATAATATTCGGCAGCTCGAAGGTCTTGTCACAACAGGGTGCGTACAGGAGGCCGATGCCCGTCTTTTGTCCGATGCCTATGTGCGTTACCGGCGAAGTCAGCATCATGCGTTACTTGCTGAACAGACCGCACGACAGGACCATAGCTTTGCGGTCGAGCGAGCACAAGTGCAGGCCTTGTGGGCGACTTGGATGATTAATCACTGACTGGATTGGATAGAAAACAACATGCACCCAAATTTTGCAGATCGCGATGGATTGATTTGGTTTGATGGCGAACTTCGCCCTTGGCGTGATTGCCAGACTCATGTGCTGACCCACACCTTGCACTATGGATTGGGGTGTTTCGAGGGCGTGCGAGCGTACCAGACCGCTCGTGGGGCGGCTATTTTTCGCCTGCAGGACCACACGCGTCGCCTGTTTGATTCAGCCAAGATTCTGGGCATGACCATTCCCTTCAGTATGGATGAGATCAATGCCGCCCAAAAAGCAGCGGTCGCCTCGAACCAACTGGAGCACGCCTACATTCGGCCAATGTGTTTTTACGGTGCAGAGGGGATGGGACTGCGTGCAGACAGTTTGAAGACGCATGTGATTGTCGCGGCTTGGGCCTGGGGGTCTTACATGGGTGACGAGGGCGTGCAACGCGGTATCAAGGTTCGTACCGCGAGCTATACGCGCCACCATGTGAATATCACCATGACCAAAGCGAAGGCAAATGGGAACTACATGAACTCAATGCTGGCGCTACAAGAGGCATTGGCAAGTGGGTGTGATGAAGCTTTGTTGTTGGATCCAGAGGGCTATGTTGCCGAGGGCTCTGGCGAGAATATCTTCATTGTTCGTAATGGTGTTTTGTACACGCCGGAACTCACCAGTTGTCTAGACGGCATTACTCGCCGGACTATTTTCACGCTGGCCAAAGACCGTGGGATTGAGGTGGTCGAGAAGCGGATTACGCGTGATGAAGTGGTGATTGCGGATGAGGCATTCTTCACAGGAACGGCGGCAGAGGTAACACCGATCAGAGAACTGGATGGGCGTCCGATTGGTGCAGGCAGTCGTGGACCGATGACCGCGCAGTTACAAGCGGATTATTTTGATCTTGTGCATGGCCGCTCTGACCGCTACGCGGACTGGGTCAGTCAGGTTCAGGACTAATGCCAACACTCATCGTCGGCCCTAACTGGGTTGGGGATATGATGATGGCCCATGGGTTGATTCAAAATATCCATGGGAATCGGCCCGATGATCGGATTCATGTGCTTGCACCCGATTGGTGTTTGGATGTCGCGCGTCGGATGCCTGAAGTGAGCGGATGGATTTCTTTGCCGTTTGCGCATGGCGAACTGAATCTTAAGGGCCGCTGGGCATTCGCACAGACCTTGAAGGCTGAGCAATACCATCGCGCCTTTGTCCTTCCAAACTCCTTCAAATCAGCCTTGATTCCCTGGATGGCAGGCATTCCCCGCCGCATTGGATGGCGGGGTGAGTGGCGACAATGGCTACTGACCGATTGTCGCGTCTTAGTCGAGTCTCGCTTTCCGATGATGCTGGATCGCTATGCGGCCTTGAACTATCCCAAAAATCTTGCGTTATCGGCGCTGCAATTGCCAAGCCCCACGGCATCCCCAACATTACAGGTCGATCCCGAGAATCAACGTACGTTGCAGGATCGATTTGGCTTGGATCCTGCCCGTTTGGTTGTGGTGTGTCCTGGCGCAGAATATGGACCGGCCAAGGCCTGGCCAATGGAACGGCATGCCGAGGTGGTGCATCAGTTACTGTTGGATGGATATCAGGTGGCCTTACTGGGCTCTGCGAATGATCAAGAGGCGGGAGGTGCGATCACCGCAGGCGTTCCAGAGGGTGATCGTGCGAACTTGAAGAATGTGATTGGGCAGACTCGTTTGCTGGATGCCATCGATCTCATTGGCATGAGTCGCGCAGTGCTGACCCATGACTCTGGGCTGATGCATATCGCGGCGGCGGTCGGCAGGCCGCTGGTGGCACTCTACGGCCCGTCATCCATGGAAGAGACGCCGCCGTTATCGCAGCGTGCCGAAATGCTCACGCACGCAGTCCCCTGCCAACCCTGTTTTCAGCGAACCTGTCCGTTAGGGCATCAAGCCTGTTTGACTGAGCTCTCGGTTGATCGCGTCATGGACGCGATGACGCGTGCCTTGGGTCAGGTCGATTAATGCGCATCTTGGTGGTGAAAACCTCCTCGATGGGCGATTTAGTCCACACGCTGCCTGCCATCACTGATGCGACCCGCGCATATCCAAATTTAGTGGTGGACTGGGTGTGCGAGCCGGCATTTGCCGAGGTTCCATATTGGCATCCGTCGGTCCGCGATGTGCTTCAGATTCCATTGCGTCGTTGGAAAGGACGACTGTTTAAGCTGTGGTTTTCCAAAGAGTTCACTGGGTATAAAGCCGCGTTATCAGCCCTGCCCTATGACGTGGTCATTGACGCCCAAGGGCTACTAAAAAGTGCATGGCTGCTGACTCGGTTTGCTGAAGGGCCGACGCATGGCTATGACCGTCGTTCTGCCCGAGAAGGCCTGGCGAGTTTTGCATACCAGCATCGGCATGCGGTGTCTCGAGCACACCATGCGGTGACTCGGACACGACAGTTGTTCGCAAAGGCGCTTGCGTATTCTGTCCCGGATACTCTGCCTGATGCCTCGATTGATCTCGGGTGTTCGACTGCAATGGCTGATCGATTGGTGTTGCTGCCTGGAACCAGTCGTCCCGCAAAACAATGGTCTGTGACCGGCTGGGCCGATGTCGCGCGTTGGGGCTTAGACCACTATGCAGAAGTGGTGGTTGCGGTCGGAACGTCGGCTGAACAACAGGTCTTGTCAGCGCACTGTTCAGATCCAAGGATTCACTGGAAGGTCGCGGCCTCGCTGACGCAGGTGGCCACCTGCCTTGCGGGTGCACGGGCGGTGGTTGCAGTCGACACAGGGCTTGCCCATGTCGCAGACGCGCTCGGTGTGCCGCTATTGGCGTTATTTGGGCCGACTGATCCTGCACGGGTCGGTCCAGTACAGCCTCGGTCTCAGTGTATGGTTGCCCCAGATGGTCGGATGGAGAGCATCAAGGCAGAGGCGGTCATGGATTGGCTTCAGTCTCAAGGTAACGTGTCTGCCGACTGAGATCGGGGTTGGTTTTAAAGCGTTTGTGCATCCACATGTACTGGGCTGGTGCTGCCCGAATTGCTGTTTCGATCAGGGCATTTAAGCAGGTCGCGTCGGCGACCAAGTCGTCACTGGGATAGGTGGCTGGGAACGGGATAAACTCTGCTTCATAGCAGCCTTCCACGCGGCGAAGTGCGAGAAAGATTGGGCGGGCGCGACTGAGTGACAACAGACGCGACGGGGTTGTCACGGTGCAGGCGGGGGTTCCAAAGAAGGGTGCGAACACGGAGCCCTTGGGGCCCATGTCTTGATCCGGTCCAAACCAGACGATCTCGCCCTGTTTGAGTGCACGCAGGGTGTCTCTAATTGCGCGCACATCGATGAGTGTTGCGTATCGCCTCCGGCCTTCACACACCGCCTGATCAAAGTGCGCGTTGTCGTTCGGGCGATAGGTCACCACAAACCGTCCAACGGCCTGGTGCACAATCGGAGCAACAAGATCGAGCATGCTGTAATGCGGACACAGCAGCAGGAGACCCTGCCCTTCTGGTCGTTGCGTGACATGTTCAAGACCCTTCAGATGGACCTTGGGCAGCACGGAAGGCAGGGGCCGATACCAAGCCCAGGCGGTCTCGATGAGCCCGATGCCATTTTCGAGAAAGCAGTCTCGCGTGAGCGCCGTGATCTCGGCAGGCGTTTTATCTGGAAAACACAGGGTCAAATTGGTGTGCGCGATCCGTCGCCTTGCGTGTGCCAATCGAAACAGGATGAGCCCCAAGGTCCGGCCCACGGCGTAACCTGCAGTGCGCGGGAGCCGAGCAAGAAGACGCAGAAGGAGTAACCCAAGAGAGACAAGTGACATGGCGATGTGTGTTGGTGATCCTGTGAGTGGCTCGTTACTATAGCAAGGATCCGTTTTGGCAGAGAGGCATCCGGTGACCGCACTTTTTCAAACGACTTCGATCGTCGTCGTCGGCGATGTGATGCTTGATCGCTATTGGCATGGTCGTGCAGGGCGGATCTCCCCTGAAGCGCCAGTCCCCGTTGTGTCCGTCGAGATGGACGAAGCGCGTCCCGGTGGTGCTGCCAATGTCGCGCTGAACCTCGCCGCCTTGGATGTTCCTGTCACCTTGGTGGGATTGGTTGGCGATGATGAAGCCGCAGCGCGACTGCGTCAGGCGTTGGACGTGCATGATGTTCAGCACCAATTGACCGTGACTGGGGCGCCGACCATCACCAAACTGCGGGTCATGAGCCAGTCGCATCAGATGATCCGATTGGATTTTGAATCTCCGTTTGAGGCCACAGCGGCCAGTGCGCTGGCTGACTGTGCGTCTGAGGTCTTGGCGTCAGCATCGGTGTTGGTCTTAAGTGACTACGGCAAAGGCAGTCTTGATCCGGCGCGCTGGATTGCGGCCGCGCGCGCCCGGGGTATTCCGGTGGTGGTGGATCCGAAGGGTCGTGATTATCAGCGGTATGCCGGTGCAACCTGTTTGACCCCGAATTTGGCAGAATTTGAGGCGGTGGTGGGAGCCGTCCGGTCGGACCAGGAATTGGTCACCAAGGCGGTTGGGTTGATTCAGTCGCTCGCGTTAGACAGCGTGTTGATTACGCGCTCTGAGCAAGGCATGACACTGGTGCGCGCAGACGGCAGCAGTGCGCATTGGGCGGCGACTGCGCGTGAAGTTGCAGATGTGACGGGTGCGGGAGATACCGTGATCGCAACCTTTGCAGCCGCTTTGGGACATGGCCTTTTGGACCAAGACGCTGCGCGCTGGGCAAATCTTGCTGCTGGCTTGGTGGTCTCTAAATTAGGCACAGCCACCGTCTCCGCGCGGGAACTCATGGCAAGTGAGGGAGCGCATCAAGGCGTTTTAGAGTCTGATGCAGCGCTTCTGCAGTATGTGGCAGACGCCCGTTTAGCAGGTCATCGGATCGTCATGACCAATGGGTGCTTCGATATTTTGCACGCTGGGCATGTTGCGTACTTGCGTGAGGCGGCTTCGTTAGGGGATCGGTTATTAGTGGCGTTAAATTCGGATGCGTCGGTGTCTCGGTTGAAGGGTCCGGATCGACCTGTGAACACCCTAGCGCGGCGGATGGAGGTCTTGGCCGGCCTGCAGGCTGTTGATGCGGTAGTCGGATTTGATGAGGGCACGCCGGAGCGATTGATCGATCTGATTCGTCCCGATGTGCTTGTGAAAGGGGGTGATTACAAATCCATCGAAGAGGTCGTTGGCTATGCGCAGGTGCAGGCCTACGGCGGTGTGGTTAAGGTGCTTGGAGAGGTCGAGAACCTGTCTACCACACGGTTGATCTCAAAAATCAGAGGACCTCAGGGTGTGTCCACCAACTGACACAACAGATGCATCATCAAAATATGACATTCCTGGATGCGAGCAGTCCGTGTGGAAGGTGCTGCCAAGACAGTGTCTGCTCGCTCATGCATGAGTCCGGCGCGTGCACCCACCAGAGCGACAGTATGCAATCCCTTGGCTTGGGCGACCTCGAGCGCACGCACAACATTCGCAGAATTACCCGAGGTTGAAATCCCGATAAAGACATCGCCAGCCTGCCCAAGACCTGCGACTTGGCGCGCAAAGACTTGCTCAAAGCCATAATCATTGCCGATTGCAGTCAGTGCAGAGGTGTCGGTCGTCAGTGCAATCGCCGCTAAGGCCTCGCGTTCTGCTTCAAATCGCCCGACAAATTCGGCGGCAATGTGTTGGGCATCGGCTGCAGAGCCACCGTTCCCCGCAAGCAATACTTTGTGGCCCTTTGCCAGCTGTTGTTTGATGTGTGCGGCTAACTGCGCCAAGGCATCGAGGGTTGCGCCATCGTCCAATAAGCGTTGCTTTGTTGCCAAGCTGTCTTGAATCGTTGACTCCATCAATGCACGCGTCTTCACACGGTCTCTCCACTCAGTAAGTGCTGACAATTATGCCGTAAATGATCTGGGTTCAGGGTGCCGACGACGGCGGATGTGATGCCTGGATCATGGAGCAGAGTGGCCAGTCGCTTGGCGGGATCCTCGTTTTGGTCCAAATGACCGCTGGCCAGCGCTTTTTTCACCAAAATACCGGCACCGCGTGACACTGCCTCTCTGATCAAGGGCGCCTCTGCACGCTGTTCCGCATTGAGCGTCACCATCAACACATTGGCACCCTCTGCGAGGGCCCGTTGCCCACCCTCGTAAGTTTTTCCAGAGAGCCCGACGGCTTTGATCAATCCCTCGGCTTGGCATCGCAATAAGGTCTCGAGCGCGCCTTGATCTAATACCCGGAGGTCATCGCCGTCTGAGTGTAAGAGCACAACGTCAAGAGTGGCACGTTGCAGTTGTGTCAAACTCCTTTCGACGCTTCGACGAATGCCTGCGGGCGAAAAATCAAACTGGCTCCCATGGGCGGGATCGTAATGTTCGCCCGCTTTTGTGATGATCTGAAACCGATGCGGGCACTGGGCTAAGAGCGATCCGAGCCGCGCTTCCGACCGCCCATAGGCAGGGGCCGTGTCCAGATAATTGATGCCGAGCGAGCCAGCGACCTCGAGCAGTGCAAAAATCTCATCATCGGTGGGAAGGGCGAAGGCCTGGGGGTATTTCACATCAGTATTGCGCCCAAATTTCACGGTGCCTAACCCAAGGACAGAAAGGTCTAACCCAGACTGACCGAGGGGTCGGGTTGGTAGCCTGGTGGGGGTTACTGCCATGGGTAACGCCCAATCGCTGGTGTCGGCCAGGTCGGCTTCGAGTCCGGACGATCATCGCCCGAGGCCGCAGCCAAGACCGCATCGGCGAGCGCAGGTGCCAAGGCCAATTTCGTGGGCCAGGCCACCACCAGCCCATCTCTGTGAAAGACACCGGCTGTCTCCGGACGGTGACCTTGTCCGGTGGCAGGTTCCGCACGCGCGATGCGGATGACCGACAGCGCCTCAATGGCAAGCGAGCGCCATCCTAAGCCCTGACGGAGTGCCTCCAGGGCCCGCTGGCACTGTTCGGCATCGCTGCAGTCGAGGCCATCTTCCGCCAGTTGCCCCCCGAGATAGAGGGTTTGCGATGTCTCGGTGCTGTGGGTTGAGACCGTCAGCTTCGGTTTACTGCCAAAACCGATGTAGTGGCCAAAAATGGGCGCTGTCGGCTGTCCGAGCCGGACCGCGACCATTGCCAGTGGACGACGTTGCATGCGAATACCCTGGGCCGGTGTCTTGGCAAGGAGTGCTTCGGTTCCCTCGCCGGCGGTCAGAATTACCGTGTCACCCTCGATGTAGCCGTGTTCGGTGTCGACTCCGATCACCCGCTGACCTTGCCAGCGCAACGCGTGCACCTTGGCTTGAAAGAGACATCCTGTTAGCTGTGCAGCCATCACAGACAGACAACTGCTGACATCAATGACGGGTTCATTGAGTCGATACAGCAATCCCTGAAAGCCGGCATCGCCAAATCCTGGCTCTTCGTCGGGTTGGATTCGTTGCAGACGAGAGGCCATTGCTTTCGACGCGAAGAAGCCCACCAGTTGGCTTTTGAGTGAGTCGGTTGACCATAAGAGCTGCGTTGTTCGATGCACTCGGACACCGCGTAAGTCGACCATCCCCCGGCCTGCGAGGGCGTCGAGCCAGCGGTTTGGCATGGCGCCGATGACTGTGGCGGCTTGACTTAACACACCATCCAACGCGTATTTTGTGCCGCCATGGATCATTCCTTGGCTTGCCAAGGTTTGGCCCTGTCCGAGGGCGCCTTGTTCGAGCACGATGCAGGGGACGCCACGCGCTTGATATTCGAGCGCGAGCCATAAGCCTGCAATTCCGCCACCGACGATGATTTTCATGCAGGCATGCTAGCATCACACCTATGTTCAGACATCTGTATTCAGTGGTGCATGTGTTGGCCTTACCCGGGCTCATCTGGCATGTCTTTCGAAAATATCGCCGCGAAGGTCATGCCGCAGAGATCTGGGCACGACTGATTGGACGGCCTCCACAGGTGGCGCCTGGTGGGGTGTGGATTCATGCGTGCAGTGTTGGCGAGGCGCAAGTGGCGCTTACCCTGGCCCGAACGCTCACAGACGGTGCCTCGATTCCCCAGATTTGGTTTACCAGTACAACCCCCAGCGGTCTGAATCGGCTCAAAGAACAGGGCGCTGGATGCCCTCTTGCGGTGTTCCCTTGGGATCTTCCCTGGGTCTGGACGCGTTGGTTACGGCAGACCCGCCCAAGGGCGTGTGTTGTCATCGAAACCGAGCTCTGGCCCAATCTCGTCGCCGCGTGCCATGCGCAGCGGATCCCGGTGATTCTTGCAAACGGTCGTTTGAGTGCGCGTTCGATGCGCGGATACCAGCGCTGGTCGTGGCTGACACGACCACTCTGGCAACAGCTCTCTCTAACCCTGATGCAGGGCGACGCGGATCGTGTCCGTGCGATCGCTCTCGGTGCGTCTCCAGCGACCTCGGTCGTGATGGGCTCGATCAAGTTAGATCAGGATGCGCCGGTGGCCGATCCGGAGACAGTGGCTCGACTTCGGCACTGGGCCGCAGACCGCCCTGTGTTGTCGGTCATCAGCTCCCACCCGACGGAGGAAGCGCAGATTCTTGAGGCTCTTGGCGATCGACGTCACGAGTGGGCGATTATCTTGGTCCCGCGCCACCCGAGTCGTGCTGTTGCATTAAGCAGAGACATAGAACCCCTCTCAGTGTGCCTGTCCGAGGATTCGCTGCCATGCGCGGCGATTGTCATCGTGGATCGCTTTGGGCTGGTGGGGTCAGTCCTCGCGGTGACCTCGGTGGCAGTGTTGGGTGGGACATGGATTCCGCACGGTGGACAAAATCCAGTGGAGATTGCACGTTGGCGCCGGCCGATGATTGCGGGTGCACACGTGTTTAATTTCTCAGACATTTGTGCGGGGCTGATTGAGGTGGGTGCGCTCATCCAGAGCACGCTTCCTTGCCTCGCAAGCGATGCTGCACGCGTTCAGGCGGACGCCCAAGACCGCGGTGAAGCGGCTTTCGCGTGGGTCGCGCAACAGTCAGGGGCCACGTTGCGCCAAGCACACGCGATTACTGAGCTGCTTGGGCAGCAAGACGCGCGCGAGCCCGCGTAATCGCCGCTCGGACTTGGTTTGGTGCGGTTCCACCAAAATGATCTCGGCTGGCCATTGAACCCTCAACCGTGAGTACCGCGTAGACATCTGCATCGATGACCGGACTGAAGGTCTGCAATGTCGGCAGTGGCATGGCCGCTAGATCGGTTTGGGTGGCGACGCCATGCGCAACCGCTTGTCCAACAATCTCATGCGCATCCCTGAATGGGATTCCTTTGCGGACCAAATAGTCGGCAAGGTCTGTCGCTGTTGAAAACCCATTGACGGCTGCCGCCTTTAGCGCCGCGCGATTGACTGAGATCGCAGGCACCATGTCAGCAAAGGCACGCAGCGACTGTCGCAGGGTATCTGCGGTGTCAAAGATGGGCTCTTTGTCCTCTTGATTGTCTTTGTTGTACGCCAACGGTTGGCCCTTCATGAGGGTGAGTAGGCTCATCAGGTGACCAAACACACGCCCTGACTTTCCGCGGACGAGTTCGGGAACATCGGGATTTTTCTTCTGCGGCATGATGCTGGAGCCGGTACAGAATCGGTCGGGCAAGTCGACAAACTGCCAGGCGGTTGAGTTCCAATTCACCAGTTCCTCGGAGAATCGAGACAGGTGCATCATGGCAATACTGGCCACTGAAGCGAACTCAATGGCGAAGTCCCGGTCGGAGACAGAGTCGAGGCTGTTTTCGGTAGGCTTTGAAAAGCCAAGTAGCGATGCACTCAGATGTCGATCAAGTGGATAGCTGGTCCCCGCCAGTGCAGCCGCACCAAGCGGGCATTCGTTGAGGCGTGCTCTGCATTGCGCGAGTCGTTCTTGATCACGCTGCAACATTTCATTCCAAGCCAACATATGATGCCCAAAGCTGATTGGCTGGGCGGCCTGCAAATGGGTAAATCCTGGCATGACGGTGTCTGCTTCACGCTCTGCCAAATCGATCAGGCCCGTTTGTAGGCGGGCAAGCTCTTCACGGATGGCATCGAGGGTGTCACGCAACCACAACCGAATATCCGTGGCGACCTGATCGTTCCTGGAGCGCCCAGTGTGAAGCTTTTTCCCTGTTTCTCCGATTAATTCGATCAGTCGCGCCTCGATGTTCATGTGGACATCTTCGCGGGCGATAGACCAGGTAAAGGTGCCCGCAGCGATCTCAGAGGCGATCTGGTCTAATCCTCCGAGAATGGCGTCACGCTCCGACTCGGTGAGGACACCTTGGGTCGCCAACATGGTTGCGTGGGCTTTGGATCCACGAATATCTTGGTCAGCCATGCGTTTGTCGAACTCCACGGACGCAGTGAACGCTTGCACGAAGGCATCGGTGGATTCAGAAAAGCGACCGCCCCAGAGCGCATTGGATGCATTTTGACTCATACAGACTCCTCAACAGGCGTTCAGTATACTGGGGAAAACGAAGGACCGTACTATGCAGAAATCGCTCACCATTGCCACGCGCAAAAGTCCGCTGGCGCTTTGGCAGGCGCACCACGTTCAAGCCCTGCTGCAGCACACCTATCCAGGTTTGCGGGTGGCGCTTCTTGAACTCTCGACGGAGGGTGATGAGCGTCTCGATGTCTCACTCACCAAAATCGGTGGCAAAGGCGTGTTTGTGAAAGCATTGGAGCATGCGCTGTTCGATGGACGTGCCGATCTTGCGGTGCATTCCTTGAAGGATGTCCCGATGGAGCTTCCTGATGGGCTCGAGTTGGCGTGTTATCTGGCCCGCGAAACACCTTCTGACGCCATGGTCTGCCGTGCGGATCTGGCACCATGGCCCTCTCTCACCGCTGTGCCGCAGGGCGCACGAATCGGCACGTCGAGTTTGCGGCGGGTTGCCCAGTTAATGGCGATACGGCCAGATCTAGAAATCACACCCGTGCGAGGCAACTTGGGGACTCGCTTGAGCAAATTGGACAGTCATGCGTTTGATGCCTTGATGCTGGCGACAGCGGGTTTGAAGCGGCTTGGTCTGGCCCATCGGATTGCCTTTGAGACGCCTCCCGAGGCTGTGCTTCCGGCGTGTGGACAAGGCATTTTGGGGGTGGAAATCCGGTCTGATAACGCGGCGGTCCGAACGATGTTGGCGCCACTCGCAGATCCTGACGGTGCCCTCGTCGCCCGCTGTGAGCGCGCGTTGAATCGGTTCCTTAATGGTGGTTGTCAGGTCCCCATTGCTGCCTATGCAGTCCGAGATGGAGAGCAGCTGTGGTTGCGAGCACTCGTGGGTTCAGCGGATTGTACGCAGGTGATTCGTGCAGAAGCGCGCGGTTCCGTTACAGCCCCGGAGGCACTCGGGGTCTTGGTGGGTCAGGATCTGGAGCGACAGGGTGCGCGGGAGTTTCTTGCGGCCCTCGGACACGGGTGATGTCGCGCCTACTCGTCAATCGTGTCGACCGACAGGTGAATGCGGCCATTTCCGCATTTCAAGCGGCCGGCTTCCAGGCGTTTGGACTTCCCTGTGAGCGGATTGAGCCACAGGTATTGCTGCCCGCTCAGGCGCAATGGATTGCCGATCTAGATCAATTTGCACATGTTGTCCTGACCAGCCCCACGGCAGCGGACTGTTTTGACGAGAGGGTGGCAAATCGCTGGGTGCAATGGCCCTTGGGGGTTCGACTCTGGGCTGTCGGCCCGGGGACCGCAGCAGCCTATCGAGGGGACGGGCCGTGCCCAGAATGCCCCGAGCACGGCGTCGGGGCTGCGGCGCTAATGGCCACGTTATCGCCGGTCCAACAGCCCTCTGATCGGATACTGGTGGTGACTGGAGATACGGGGGGTGAAGCCTTTGATGCGTTACCAAACGTGAGTCGACTCGCATTATTTTCTCGTGTGCCCCAGTGTCCGATTTGGCCCTCCCCTGAAACTTGGACGGATAATGACCTGCTTGTTCATGGGTCAGAACGACTCTTGATGCAGGCAATTCGATGTTTTGGTGAGGTGATCCCTGCGTTTTGGCAGATGACACATGTAATCACCAACACACGCGCGATTTCCCATTTACACGCAGGAACCCGCTATTATTTGGTCGAAGCACCGGCCCCAGAGGCAGTTCAGCGTGCTTTAGCGGAGGATGCAGCGCATGTCTAAGTCACAACACCCAGGGACGGATGTGGACCGTGATGAACTGAGTCAACCCACAGAGTCGAGGACAACAGATCCGGCGTCACAGAGCGACGTTGCTGGGCATGAGTCATCCGTCCCTGACGCTGCGGCTGGTCAGACTCGTGACGGGTCTGAGTCTGAGACTGAAGCGCGCATCGTGACAGAGGCCAGTCATCGTGCCAATTGGCTGGCGATTGCTCTGGGGCTGATGGCCTTGGCGTCCACGGGATCACTTGGCTGGTTCGGGTTCCTTGAATGGAAGCGTTTGAATTCGACCGTGGCCGCACTCGAGGAGGCACAAAGAGCGCACTCAGCACTGTCGTCGACGCTGACTCGACTGACGCCTCGCATTGATGCAATCGAGCCGCGCTTTGAGGCCGCCGAGGATCGTGCGGCCGCCCTGCAAGCGGAAACACGGGCGGCCTTAGCACGCCTCGAGGTACTCGCCGAGCGCGTCCAAACGAGTCAAGTGGATACACGAGACACCTATGTGCTGGCCGAAGCGGAATATCTGTTAAAACTGGCTCAACAGCGGACCTTGATCGAACGGAACCCCGCGAATGCGCTGACCTTGATGCGAACAGCGGATGCGCTTCTCGCTGAGCTTGCGGACCCACGACTGCAGCCTGTTCGTGAAGCCTTGGCAAGTGATATGCAAGCGCTCGCGAGCGTCCCTGAACTCGATGTGCTTGGCGTCCAAGCTAAGTTGACGGCGATGATCGCGAGCCTTGATGACTTAACACTCCCGGTAAGGCGTTTGTCGGCGCCTGTCGCGGAATTGCCCACTGACGTTCAGCCATTACTCGATCGGGTGTCGCAATACATCACAATCCATCGACTTGAGGCCCCAATCACGCCACTTGTCTCAGCCGCTGACGCGGGCCGGGCGCGTGAGGTCCTCCGCCTGCAACTGGAGCAGTTGAAGCTGGCAATTTTACGAGAAGAGGCTGAGCTATTTTCCTCAACGCGGCAAGCCGCCCTCTCAACCTTGGACCATTATTTTGAGGTGCAAACAGGAGCGGGGGCTGCTACCTATGCTGGCTTGGTTGCGCTTGAGACGATCGCTGTTTCCCGCTCGATGCCGGAGGCCAATCAGGGGTTGGAGCGCCTTAAGTCTTATCGGCAGCAATGGCTCGATCGCTTGGCAAGTGCGCGTGCGGTGGAGTCCGTAAAATGACCCGATGGATGCGAGTCGGCGTGCGGGTCCTTCTCTTTGCCATGCTTGTGGCCGGGGGGATTTGGCTCGGACAGCAGGTAATGGCTGATCCAGGATATGTACTGTTTTCGGTCGGCGGCTATGCGGTTGAGATGTCATTTTGGGTCTTCATGGTGACCTTCGTGGTGGGGACTGTTTCCGTGTGGTTCCTCACCGGTTTAGTGTGGCGGACCGGTCAGCTTCCGATCGTCATGTGGCGAGCATTGGGTTCGCTGCGTCGAGACCGCGCAGATCGCCGCGTCGCCGAGGGTGCCCTGTGGTTACAGCGCGGTGATCCTGCGCGCGCATTGACGTTATTGACGAAAGATCATGTCACTGAGAGTGCGCCTGCCGTGCATTGGATTTTAGCCGCGATGGCCGCGGCTCAACTTGAGGATTCCGAAGGTGCACAGCGCTATTTGGCGCGTGCAGAGACGTTGATGACGAAGATACCCAAGCCAGTGCTGTCGTCCTTACCACCGACTGACTTTAAAGGATTGGTTCGCGCGTTGACGAAGCATTGGCAGGAAGACTGGGTTCTGTTGGCAACCCATCTCGAGATTCAGGATCCCCTGACGCGATTACGCGAGCTGACGCGTTTTGAAAAGCGCCATGCGGACAGCCCGATGCTTGCACTTGCGCAGGCGAAGTTAGCGCGTTTGGCGGGGCTAGATGCTGAAGCAGCTCACTACCGAAACCGAGCTCAGACGCTCGCCCCTGATGATCCTAAGGTGCTCCTTGAGGCGGTAGAGGCAGCGGTTGGGCCGCATCCTGCGTTACAGAATTTGGCCACCGTTTTGAACGCTTAACGCTTCTTCATCGATTGGAAGAACTCATCATTGGTCTTGGTGGTTTTAATGCGATCCACCAAGAATTCGATGGCCTGTAAATCTTCCATGGAATCCAACAGTTTTCTGAGAATCCACATCCGCTGGAGTTCTTCTTCCGTGGTCAAAAGGTCTTCGCGACGTGTTCCTGACTTACGAATGTTGATCGCAGGGAAGATCCGCTTCTCGGCTGCTCGACGCTCCAAGTTCAATTCACTATTCCCTGTACCCTTGAACTCTTCGAAGATGACTTCGTCCATCTTTGATCCGGTCTCAACCAATGCGGTTGCGATAATGGTCAAAGAGCCCCCTTCCTCGATATTTCGGGCGGCGCCAAAGAAGCGCTTTGGACGCTCTAACGCGTTTGCGTCCACACCACCGGTTAAGACCTTTCCAGAGGACGGCTGTACCGTGTTGTAGGCACGGGCGAGTCGGGTGATGGAGTCCAACAAGATGATCACATCGCGCTTGTGCTCGGTGAGTCGCTTCGCCTTTTCGATGACCATTTCCGCCACTTGGACGTGGCGAGTGGGTGGCTCGTCAAAGGTGGAGGCCACCACTTCACCGCGCACGGTGCGCTGCATTTCGGTGACTTCTTCTGGCCGTTCATCAATCAACAAGACGATTAAATAAGCTTCCGGGTTATTTCGCGTAATGCTGTTGGCAATGTTTTGCAGCATCAGGGTTTTACCCGCCTTGGGCGGAGACACGATGAGGGCGCGCTGGCCTTTACCGAGCGGGCACACCAAATCGATAATTCGGGCGGTTAAATCCTCTGTAGAGCCATTTCCGATTTCCATGGTCATGCGCTCTTGCGGGAAGAGCGGTGTCAGGTTTTCAAAGAGGATTTTGTTTTTTGCGTTTTCAGGTCGGTCAAAATTGATTTCATCCACCTTCAACAGCGCGAAGTAGCGCTCACCATCCTTCGGTGGACGAATTTTTCCAGCAATTGAATCGCCCTTTCGCAGGTTAAATCGACGAATTTGGCTTGGAGATACATAAATGTCATCTGGGCCCGCGAGATAGCTGGAGTCAGCCGAGCGAAGAAAACCAAAGCCATCGGAGAGAATTTCAAGGACTCCATCTCCGTAAATGTCTTCGCCACTTTTTGCATGGGCTTTCAAGATGGAGAAGATCACGTCCTGCTTTCGGCTACGTGCGAGATTCTCGAGGTTCATGCTCTCGGCAATCTCGAGCAACTGGGGCATTGTTTTTTGTTTGAGTTCTGTCAGGTTCATGGGATCTCTGACCCACACAGGGCTGTGGCCGGCGGGGTTTTACTGGGTTGGATTAGACAAAAATGGAAGGTTGTGACAAGTCGCCACACGGGAAGAGTAGAATCTTTCCGTGTGGGCGTCTAGTGTTTTAGAGATTTGAATCTAAAAACGCCTGCAATTGACTCTTCGAGAGCGCCCCAACTTTGGTCGCTTCTGGCTCCCCGTTTTTGAACAAAATTAATGTGGGGATTCCACGAATATTAAACTTTTCAGTCGTTTCCCGATGATCATCCACGTTTAATTTCGCAATTTTCAACTTGCCGTCATAGTCCGCGGCGAGTTCTTCAAGCACAGGGGCAATCATTTTGCAGGGACCGCACCACTCTGCCCAAAAATCCACTAGAACCGGCGTGTCGGCTTGGCCGACTTCAGTATCGAAATTGTCATTGGTTAACGCGGTAATCCGATCGCTCATTCGAGAGACTCCTTAGTCGTTTTTTCGTTATGTGGTGAGATTTTCGGCAATCTCAAGCGCAGCATAGGTCAGGATGCAGTCTGCGCCCGCTCGAACCATGGATTCAAGCGTTTCCATCTGCACTGCGCGGCCATCGATCCATCCGTTAGCGGCGGCCGCTTGAATCATCGCGTATTCTCCGCTGACTTGATAGACCGCGACCGGGACTTGGAAGGTCGTTTTGACTCGATGGACGATGTCGAGATAGGGCAGCCCCGGCTTGATCATGACCATATCGGCGCCTTCGTAAAGATCTTCCGCCACCTCATGCAATGCCTCTTGGCTATTGGCTGGATCCATCTGATAACTGCGCTTGTCTTTTTTTCCGAGCGATTGGCTTGATCCAACCGCATCCCGGAAGGGACCATAAAAATGACTCGCATACTTCGCGGAGTACGCCAGGATGCGTGTATTTGGATATCCCTCGCTTTCAAACGCCTCACGAATGGCGCCAATGCGACCGTCCATCATGTCACTTGGGGCAACCATATCAGCGCCCGCTGCCGCATGAGAGAGCGCCTGCTGGACAAGTACATCCACTGTTTCATCGTTCAGAACATGCCCTGTGATGGGGTCAATCAGGCCGTCCTGTCCGTGGGTGGTGTAGGGGTCGAGGGCGACATCTGTGATGACGCCAAGATCAGGTAATGCCTCCTTCAATGCACGCACTGCGCGTTGCACGAGCCCGTCTGGATTGTAGGCTTCGCGGCCATCGTCGCTTTTTCCCTCTTGGCCCACCACGGGGAAGAGCGCGATTGCAGGGATCCCGAGGGATTGTGCATAGGTGGCTTGGGCGAGAATGCCATCGATGGAGCGTCGGCTCACACCCGGCATGGAGTCGACGGGGACACATTGGTTGGTGCCTTCAAGCACAAACATTGGATAAATCAGATGCGCGGTTGTGAGCGTGGTTTCACGGACCAGCGCGCGTGAGAAGGCATCTTGGCGCAGACGACGGAGGCGACGGGTCGGAAATCCAATGGGAAAGGGTGTGCTCATAGCCTGTCTTTTGTCCTTACGCCAGCGCGCTTATCCGTAGTGATTGCTTGGGAGACAGCATACCATTGCGCTCTGAACGGAGCATTGTCGTGAAGAAATTCGTTGGATTGGGGTTGATCTGCCTCATCATCGGGCTTGGGTGGTGGGCGCGAGACATCCTCTCATTTTCTGCGCTGTCCCTGCATTATTTGGCCTTAAAGTCTGCGATTGCGGCCTCACAGGGCTTGGCCTTGATCGTGTTCGGTGGTCTGTATTGTCTGACCGTCTCACTCTCCTTGCCTGTGGCGAGTGTGTTGACTTTGGGTGGCGCTGCACTCTTTGGCTGGATCGGCGTCGTGCCGATTTGGATAGGCGCAACGAGCGGTGCTGCGATTGTGTTTGTCATGGTTCGGTTCTTTTTTGGGCAATGGGCCGAGCAGCGCCTGGCCCACGCACTCCAACGGTTTCGGGGCGCATTTTTAGCCCGCCCGTTTCGCTGGGCACTGAGTCTTCGACTGATTCCGGTCGTCCCCTTTTGGGTGGCCAATGCGCTACCAGCACTCCTTGGCATGCGGTTTGACCAGTTTGTGGTGTCGACAGCAGTGGGGATTTTGCCCGGAACGTTGATCTACGTCGGTGTGGGCGTCGGATTTGATCATGTCTTGAGCCAAGGGGTCATGCCAAATCTTGACGTCTTGGCACATCCTCAGGTGTGGGCTCCGCTACTTGCGCTTGGGTGTTTGTCCGTTGTATCCGCAATCGTGAGCCAACGACAGGAGGGTGTGCTCAATGACAACCCGCGTTGATCTTTGCGTGATCGGGGGTGGTAGTGGCGGATTATCCGTGGCGGCTGGTGCTGCGCAATTGGGTGCTTCCGTGGTGTTATTTGAGGGGCACCGGATGGGGGGTGATTGCCTAAACACCGGGTGCGTCCCTTCGAAAACGCTGCTTGCAGCGGCCAAGGCGGCGGCGCGCGATGGCGTTGCAGGGCCTGGTCACTATGCCCGTGCGAAGGCCACGGTACGCGAGGTCATTGCGAGCATTGCGCCCCATGACTCTGTCGAGCGATTTGAAGGGCTTGGCGTACGAGTGATCCAGCATCTGGCTCGATTTGAGGATGCCAAGACCGTCGTTGGCGGTGATTCTCGCGTTCGCGCGCGCCGGATTGTCATTGCGACTGGATCGAGACCGCGCATTCCTCCGATTTCGGGGTTGGAGACTGTCCCGTATTGGACCAGTGAGACGCTATTTTCAGACGAGCACTTGCCGACCTCTTTGATTGTGTTAGGGGGCGGCCCGATTGGACTGGAGATGGCTCAGGCACACCAGTTATTTGGCTGTCAGGTGACAGTCGTCGAGCCGGATGTTCTCATGCCTCGCGATGAGCCGAGCTTGGTTGCGGAGCTCAGGGAAATTCTCGAGGCCAGCGGTATTCGCGTTTTGGTTGGGGCTTCGGTCCGCGACGTGGCTCGAGCCGCTGACGGCCAAACCACTGTGCGGCTGTCTGATGGTCAGACACTGACGGCAAGTCGATTGCTCTTAGCCACTGGCCGTGTGCCAAATGTGGAGACGTTGGATTTGCCGCGTGCGGGGGTTGCTGCGACATCACGAGGTGTGACGACAGATTCTCGTTTGCGGACCAGTCAGCGACATATCTTTGCCATTGGCGATGTGGCAGGCCGTGAGGCCTTTACCCACGCCGCCAGTGCGCATGCCAGTGTCGTGGTTAAGCAAGCCTTATTCGGTCTACCAGCAAAAGTTGGGCGTCAAACCGTCCCCTGGGTGACCTATACGGATCCAGAGCTTGCCCATGCTGGGTTGACTGTTGAGCAGCGCGATGCGGTGGTTCCGCGCTCGGGACAACGCGTGGTTGAGATTCCATTTTCTGACATTGATCGGGCGCGTTGCGAGGGACGGACCGATGGGCGTATTCGAATCGTGACTGATCATCGGGGGCGCTTGTTGAGTGTCGATATTTTGGGACAACATGCGGGCGAACTGATTCTGCCTTGGGTCCTCGCCCTCGATCGAGGCTTGCGATTGAGTCAGATTGCTTCGACGATCGTGCCCTATCCGACGCGGTCAGAGGTGACAAAACGGGTCGCAAGTGCGTTTTTTACGCCTCGACTCTTCTCGGATCGCACACGGGCTGTGGTGCGCTGGGTGCAACGATGGATTCCCTAACGGTGATGAGATGTTTTGAAAACGTGTGCGCTAGCCCAGAGACTTAGAAAGCACAGCTTGGGGTCGGCTCCGATGCGGACCCCCTTGTCTACAGGAGTTTGAAATGCGGTTTTTGATGGCGTTGTTGCTGGTGGGTATGGCTCAGGTGGGCGCAGCCCAAACATGGTCCGAGGTCGAGCGCCAGGCGCGAGGCCAAACGGTCTACTTCAATGCCTGGGGTGGCTCAGAGACGATCAATCAGTACATCGCTCGCGTGGGTGACGCCTTGGAGGCGATGTATCAACTCCGCCTAGTTCATGTGAAAGTCGATGACATCGCGGCTGTGATTGCACGGATTGAAGCTGAGCGTCGAGCGGGTTCTGCGCGCGGTTCTGCAGATCTGTTGTGGGTCAATGGTGAAAACTTCGCGCGTCTCAAGCGGGAAGGGTTATTGGGTCAGCCGTTTGTGTCTGAGTTGCCCAATGCGCAATTCCTGGATCCGAACGATCCCACGCTCGTGATGGATTTCTCGATTCCAACAGAGGGGCTTGAAGCGCCCTGGGGTCGCGCGCGCTTGGTCTTTTTGCATGATGAGGCGGTGGTTTCCACTCCCCCCAATAGCCTTGAAACGCTGTTGGCGTTTGCACACGCAAATCCGGGCCGAGTGAGCTATCCGGAGCCACCGAATTTCCACGGAACGACGTTTTTAAAGCATGTCCTGCTCGCGCTCGCCCCTGATCCCACGGTGCTTGCGACCCCGGTTACGCCCGCAACCTTTGCGGTACAAACGGCACCGGTTTGGGATTATCTGGATCGCTTACATGCTGTGGCCTGGCGACAAGGCGTGCAATTTCCGGATTCGGCGGAGGCGATGATTCAGCTGTTGGCCGATGGGGAGTTGGCCATTGCGCTGAGTTTTAACCCAAACGAGGCGGCCAGCCAGATCGCGTCCGGCCGTGTGCCCAAGACCGTCAGAACCCATGTGCATGCCGGCGGGACACTCGGAAACACCCATTTCCTGGCAATTCCGTTTAATGCACAGGCACGCGCCGCCGCATTAGTCACCATCAATGCGCTGCTGTCACCGCATTGGCAGGCGGAAAAGGCAAACCCAGAGGTGTGGGGTGATCCAACCGTGTTGGATGTGACGCGTTTACCTGCAGACGCTAGGGCCCTCTTTGAGGCTCTTCCCATCCCAGCATCTGTATTACGCCCCGAACAACTTGGACCCGCTCTGCCTGAGCCTCATGCCTCATGGACGGAGCCTCTCGAAGCTGCCTGGCGGGCGCGGTATCTGACGCAATGAGGCATCCACTTGCCTGGGTCATGTGCGTGGCTCTGGCGTCTGGGGTGTTTGGATTAGGCTGGGAACTTCGGGACTTTGCGCAAGCGGGTGCGGCCTGGCGCGTGTTTGTGGCTGAGCCGGCCCTTGGCGCTGTTTGGGGCCTATCGACCTGGGTTGCCGTGGCGAGTACGGTACTCAGCGTGTCGTGTGCCAAGGTGTTGACGGCCTGGCTCTGGCAGCGTCCTCATCGTCTCTGGCTGCCTGGGTTACTGGCAGTGCCGCATAGTGCGGTGGCCTTGGGCTTGTTGTGGTTGCTGGTGCCAAGTGGCGTGATCGTTCGATGGCTTGCCTGGCCCTTGGGTTGGATGAGTCCGCCAGATTGGACTTTTCCACAAGATCCCTGGGGGGTCGGCTTGATTCTTGCGCTGACTCTCAAGGAAACCGTGTTTTTGACCGTCATGGCGATGGCTGTTCTGGTTCAATTGCCCGTGCAGGGACAGGTTTTGCATGCGACCAGTCTTGGCTGGTCATCGCCGCGGATCTTTCGTCAGTGTGTGTGGCCTCAAGTCCTGTCGCAGCTGACGGCGCCAATTTTGATTATTTTGGCATTCGGGCTCACCAATCTTGAACTCACCCTGATTTTAGCGCCCGATATTCCAGGGTTGATTGGCCCTCGGCTAATCGCGCTGTTGACGGATGCCGATCCAATCCGTCGGGCAGCGGGTGCAGTCGGGGCGCTGCTCCTGCTTTGCGTCACCTTTGCCCTCTCGCTGGCGTGCCTGGGCCTGATGCGAGGACTGGCCTGGTGGCGGCGGTTAAACGTCGAACTCCCGAGACCGTCGCAGATCACTTGGCTTGGACATCAGGGACTCGTGTGCGTCGGGGGACTCCTCTGGTGTGCCATCGGAGTTTCGCTGGTGTTGTGGGCGGTGGCCGGGCCCTGGTCGTTTCAGATGCCGTTTCCGGTGATGGATTGGGATCGATTGGGCCTGCGTTTACTGCGAATGGTGACAGCAATCCGAGAGACGACAGCGATGGGACTCGCGACTGCGCTCAGCGCAGTGATCGGAGCCGTTTGGGTGTTAGAGTCGATGGCACAGCGGCATCAGCGAAGAGTCCCCTTGTTTTGGTGGGGTGTGCTCTGGGTCCCAGCCCTACCGCTGTCTGCTGGGTTACTGTCGGTGTGGCTTATGATTGGGGGGCAGCCAGGCTTTTGGGCAGTGCTGTTTGCACACTGGTTGATTGCATGCCCTTATGCCTTGATTGTTTTGTCAGGCCCTTGGCTCGCGAGGCCCAGTTGGGAGCGCAGTGTGATTCAGATGTCCGGGCTTGGGCCCTGGCGTGCCCTACGTCAGGTGTGGGTACCGAAGCACCGCGCAGCGCTTTGGTTAGCCTTCGCAGTCGCGTTTTCGGTCAGCTGTGCCCTGTACACGCAAACGCTGATGCTTGGCGGTGGTCGGGTTGAGACCCTTGCAACGGAGCTTGTGGTGAGTCTCCAGTCGGATCGACGCTTGGCCGCAGTAGCGGGTGTTGCCAATACCATCTTGCCTGCCGTTCTTTTTGTCGTGGCAAGTTTACTTGCAGGTGGACGGAGGTCTCATGTTTGAGTGTCTTGAGCTGACCGTTGAGCGGAATGGACTGCGATTGTTCCAGCCATTTTCCTTGGCAATTGCACCGGGTGAGGTGTGGACGCTTGAGGGTCCCTCTGGGTTAGGTAAATCCACACTACTCTCGGCGTTGATTGGTCCCTGTCCAGGCGTGTCGCTGTGTGGAGAGGTCAGGTTATCCGGACGCGTATGGTCTGAGATTCCGATCTCGGCGAAGCGGGCACAGATGGTCTTTCAGGAACCGAGTCTGTTCCCACACCTGTCGATCGGTGCAAACATCGCGCTTGGCCTCGAGGGGCTGACGAGGCAGGGCAAAGTAGAACGGGTGCGACAACTTCTGGCGGCACTGGGATTGGAGTATCCGCTTGAGCATCCAGCGACGGCGTTGTCGCGTGGGGAGGCGATGCGGGTTCAAATTGCGCGGGCTATCGCGCCAGAGCCTCAGGTATTATTTCTGGATGAAGCCTTCAGTGCACTGGATCCAACGCGTCGTGAAGCGGTCCGCGCCTATGTGTTTCAGTGGGTTCGAGAGAGTGGGGCGATGTGTTTGCAAGTCACGCACAGTGGTGAAGATCGCGCGGATGAACGTAGGGTCGAATGTTTGATGCCCGTCTGAATCAATGTCTGAAGGGCCCGCTCTCGCGGGTTGCCGTTGTGCTGGTCAAACGCGGCTGGTCCGCCGATCAGATGACTTGGCTTGGTGCTTTCTTTGGCCTTTTGGCCATTAGCTGTGTCAGTGTCGATGCCACAGGACTCGGCTTGGGACTGTTCCTACTGAACCGGTTGTGTGATGGCCTAGATGGCGCAATCGCGCGCCAGCGCGAATCGAGCGATGCGGGCGCGTTCCTCGATATCGTGTTGGATTTCTTGGTGTATGCCGGCATGGTGCTGGGCTTTGCGTTACGCGATCCGGCTGACAGTCTTGCTGCAGCAGTCTTGTTGTTTAGCTTCATTGGCACCGCGTCGAGCTTCTTAGCCTTTGCCATCTTTGCCAAGACCCGCGGCATGACGAACCTGAGGATGCAGCAGAAGTCGATGTACTATCTGGAAGGACTCACCGAGGGATTTGAAACGACCCTCGTGTTCAGCGTCATGTGTTTACGTCCTGAGCTTTTTGGTTGGCTCGCGTATGGCTTTGCAAGTCTTTGCTTGTTGACCACCATCGGTCGAATTCTCGAGGGACGTCGGCGCTTGGTTGGCAATCACCCAGTTGATCCTGATACCCTTTGACCTCGTTTCTAGGGAGCGCTTTATGAAAGCCGTATACGTCGCGTTGTTGGCCGCGAGTCTTGCCACACCCGTTGTCGCAGAGACACCCACTTCAGACTTGGAGAAGCTGAGTTATAGCCTCGGCATTATCTTAGGTGAGCGAATTCGGAATGACTTTGGCGATCTTGATCCGGCCTTTGTCTTGCAAGGATTAGTCGATTCTGCGGATGACACCCAGTGGAAAATGGATCGTCCTTCGATTAATGCGTCCGTGCAGTCGGCGCAAGCACAGGTTCAACAGCAACGGGAGGCGCAGATGCAGGCTGTGGCAGATGCAAATTTGAAAGCAGGCGAGGCCTATTTAGCTGAAAACGCCAAGGCAGAGGGCGTGGCAACAACGGCCTCAGGGTTGCAATATAAGGTCTTGGCTGAAGGGTCAGGGACTAAGCCAACGCTGACCGATCGTGTGTCTGTCCACTACGAAGGACGGTTAATCACGGGCGAGGTGTTTGACAGTTCGATCGCGCGTGGCGAGCCGGTCACCTTCCCCTTAAACGGTGTGATTCCTGGCTGGTCTGAAGGCGTTCAGTTAATGGCACCTGGCGCTAAGTATCAGTTTACGATCCCCTCTGCACTCGCCTATGGCCCGGGCGGAACAGGTCCGATTCCACCGAACAGCGTCTTAGTGTTTGATGTTGAACTGCTTCAGGTGAACCCAGCGAACTAGTGCCTGTCAGTGCTGATTGACATAGGCTAAGACATACTCCTCGAAGGTGCCTTGATCGGCCTCGGCGATCTTGGCATCTTCTATCCAACTGGTGTCGCTGAGCGTGGTCAGATGGTCACGAACGGCCGTTGGCAGTCCTTGTCCTCGCCGGTGCGACTGGTGGTGCTGCCCAAGCTCGAGTCCGAAATTTAAGTGGCCTTGGTGCAAAACCCCTTGATACACCTCTTCAGCAAGCAGTGGGCAGTCGCCGGAGAGTCGAATGCGGGCATCGTTTAGCGCATCCCGGTGATAGGTCACAGATTGGGCCTCATCCAAGCGGGCGGCGAGTCCATCCAGTGGCGCCAGCCAATCAATCGCGGTTTCCCGGAACGCTCTCCCGTCTGGGAAGGATTGTTGGATTTCCCGACCACGCCACGCAGCCCGAGCGTTTAGGCTGTCGATAATGCGGCATTCGTCATCGGACATGTGTCGAGCCTCACACAGAGCGGCTGCTGTCATCAGCAGTGTGATGAACGCCGCTTCGGTTTCTGAGAGACCACTGCGCGCAAAGGGGTTGAGGTCGATCGCCCGGACTTCCAGATACTGAACACCGCGATTCATCAAGGCACGCACAGGGCGCTCCCCCGCCTCTTGCACACGTTTCGGGCGGATGCTGGAGTAGTACTCGTTTTCAATCTGTAAAATCGCAGTGTTGAGCTGCTTGAAACCCTCTTGGTCAATCAAGCCGATTCCTTCATAGGGCGGCCAAGGCTGCGACACGGCACGACGCAGGGTGGCGCAATAGGTCTCGAGTTGATTGAAGCAGATGTTGATTGAGGCTTGCGCGGCACTCTGATAGCCGAGGTCACTCATACGGAGCGAGGTTGCAACGGGTGCAAGTCGAGTGTCACCCCGAATCTTAAAGCGATCGAGCGCAAGGAGACGAAACGAGTCATGCATGGTTGGACTGGCACCGGTCAACAGCAGCATTAACCACTGGATTCGGCGGAAATTTCGGATGGTATGGAAATACCCTAAATCACGTTGCTGGCGTGCGTCAGTGGCTGCGAGTGCGGGTCGCCGCTGGCCAAGTTGACCCCAGAGCGAATCAGGGAAGGAGAGATTAAAGTGTACGCCCGCGATGGTCTGCATTTGCCGCCCATACCGGTAGCCAAGACCGCGCCGGTAGACGGTTTTTAGGCGTCCTGTGTGGCTACGCCCATAGTCAGCCAATGGAATGTCATGGTCATCATCTGGGAGTTGGCAGGGCATTGACAGGGGCCAGATGCACTCATCCCCTAGTGCCTGATCGGTAAAGGTCTGCAATTGGTCGATTTCGTGGAGCGCCGCAAAGGGGGTGGCATGAATACCAGTCACGAATTCGAGCAAGGACTCGGAATAGTCGGTGGTTATTCCGGGATGTGTGAGCTTTGAACCCAGCGCCTTTGGATGGGGGCTTTGAGACAGCGTGCCACGTGCGTCTACGCGGAGTCCCTCTTTTTCGAGCCCAAAGCGGCATCCTTGCAAGATGTTGAGAAACTCTGGGTGATCGAGTAGCTGACGCGCGGTGGCATCAAAGTGAGGGAGTTCAAAGGTCACGAGAGCTCCAGAGCAGTGAGCCAACGGCTTGGATCAGAGGTTGTGTTTAATTCGGCCGAAATGGCCTGTTTGAGTGCATCTAATTGGGCGCCAAATCCTGAGGGATCCGCCCAGCGTTCACGCGAGTGCCAAGGCCCGGCGGTTTCCGAGTGCCCGGCGGGAATCCGTAATCCGAAGGCGCCAAAGGGTTGCCAATCGACGCAGTGGTAGAGTGCCGTGAGACAGGCACTTTCTTCTGAACTCGACAGTGGCTCACCAACACCACACGAACCGCCATGCCATCCGGCATTAATCAAATAGCAACGGGTCTGGTGCGTGTCGAGGAGATCTGAGAGGAGATAGATGTATTCATCGAGGCTGCGCGGTAATAACGTGTCCATGAATCCTGGCGTAAATCGAAGATCACAGGCGGCTTGGCGATGTTCAAGCGGTCCGTAGTGATTGCCATACCCCAAAACATACCAGGCAAGTGCCTGCTCTTTGGTCAGTTGCGCGAGGGGTGGCAAGACGCCCAGAGGGTCCGTGGCAAGAATCACCAGTTGACTCGGACCGCGCGTGTCAGGGTCTTGGATCGCTTGGAGCTTCGACAGTGGCAAGACCAGGTGGATTGGGTCGGGCGGCTGTGATGTCTCGGTGGAAGCCAAGACTGGACGACGGTCTGGGTGCAGGGTGAGCTCTTCTGCCAGCGTGCCGAAGGTCAATGCCTCATCCAACGCGATGGGCAGGCTTGCATCCAGATGGAGACGACACCCATCTGCGAGTCGGTGTAGACCATCCTCTGACCAAGAGAGCCCACGCTCCCCGATTAATTGTCCGCACCGCATCGCCCAGGTCGTTTTCTGGGCGCCAGCAGGGCCTAAAAACAGGGTAATCTCGCCATCCCCAATCGAGGCGGCTCCGTGTAGTGGTAGAGCCCCTTTTTCTGGCAGTAGGAGCCCAAGCACAGTCAGCAGAGTGCGGCGCATTTCGCCGGCTGTAAGATCCCCTGCCATGAGGACTCGACGTTTACCGACGTGCATCATGATCACGCCCGCAGCCTCCTCAATGACCGAGGGCATCGTCTGTTTCAGGACCGATAAGGGTGCCCAGATCAGTTTCCAAAGCGGTTTCTCTCGCGGGTTGAAGGCATCATCCTCTGGAATATGACAGAGGTGGTGACATGCCAATGCATGCCATGCTTTCAGGGTCGTGATCTCTAACGGGACCGCTTTATCTGGATGGACCCCAAGATGCGCGTAGAGGCGATAGCGCGGATAGTCGGCGATTTGATCCTTGACGGATTCCCACAGCGATTTGAATGCCTTGCTGTCGAGGAGATCAAAGTTGGCATCGGCGCGCAAGACGTCGGTGACTGAGGGCTCATTGACGAAGAAACGCTTTACCACCTCAGCACGCGTGGTCTGAACGGCTAATGCACCGTGACGAGACAGCTGTCCTTCGCCCAAACGAATGCTGTGCTCGATTAACTCAGCGATCGAAAGATCGTCGTATCGACTCGATCCGTCGTGATTCATTGCAATGTGTCAGGCCCCGGTGGCTGATCAGACAACAGCCATTCTATGTCAGCTTGATCATATTGGTAGACCTGCCCACAAAAATGGCAATCCACCTCGACCCTGGGTTGTGCCGCGAAAAGGCTTTCAACCTCCGATTTTCCGAGTGATCTGAGCGCTCGGGCAGATCGGTCCCGGCTACAGGAACAACCAAATTGAACTGACCAGGGGTCCATCTGCCGGATCTGCTGTCCATGAAACAGTCGGTACGCCAGCGGTGGTCCTGCGAGTGTTTTGAGTTCGTCGTCTGTCATGGTTTCAGTCAGCGCATGCAGGGTCTCCCAGGTCTCGGCTTGTGCACCGGAGCCGCCCTCACGAGGCAGCCGTTGCAAGAGGAGACCACCAGCCTGCTCGGTATCTGCGGCCAGATAAATTCGGGTATCGATCTGCTCGGAATTGGCGAAGTAGTGATTCAGACACGCTGAGAGTGAGGATCCATCCAGTGGCACGATGCCTTGATAGCGCTCTCCTTGCTCAGGATCTGCGGTGACGGCGAGATATCCGGTTCCAACCAAGTCTTGGAATGACTGTGCGGCGCCAAGGTCTTGCCACTGAGCGGTGGCGCGAACTTGGCCCTCCGAGTTGCAATCTGCGACTAACAGTGACACGGGGCCACTGCCCTTGAGTTGTACAATCATTTCACCTTTGAATTTCAGCATATTGGCGAGTAGACAGGCCGCCGAGGCCAGTTCACCGCAAAGCCTAAAAACCGCGGGTGGCATGGATTGATGGGCCAACATCGTGGTCAGTGACTGTGTCAAACGGACGGTGGCAACGCGCGCGTCGTCCGCATCCTCAAGCAAGTAACGGCGAACGCAGTTTTGATCGGCAATCAGGTCAAGTGGCATCAGGTAACTCTTTCAAGCGGCTTATTTGGCGACGCTCCCGTTTATTGGGGCGATGATCCGCAGGTACAAATCCTGCGCGGGCTGCGCGGAAGGCCTCTGATTGGGCCAAGCGTTTGGTCTTCGATGCCTCGGTTTCTGCGTAAAGCATCTGCGCTTCCTGTGCAGGCCGGCGATCCTCCCGCACAGCGTTTACCACAACTGTGATTTCTTCACTGTGGCGCGAAATCACAATTTCCATTCCCTCGGTGACTTCTTTAGCGGGTTTTGCCTTGACACCGCTAATTCGGATTTTGCCGCCATCAATGGCTTCGCGTGCCAACCCACGGGTTTTAAAAAACCGTGCTGCCCACAGCCACTTATCCAGACGCACTCCACTCATCGGGAAAATTGGGCGCAAAGCCCTGGAATCAAATCATCGAAATCGATGATTCCCTGCTTCCATAACGTCCGCGGAGGCTCTGCAAGATTCGGTTGCCGAATCTCAATGATGTGCGCAACGCCTGCACGCTCTGCGGCCTCCAGGACGCGGGGAGAGTCATCGATGAAGACCGCCTTCGTTGGATCGACGCCCTCGTGCAGAAACAGATGGCGCCAAAACTCTGGATG
>RFUY01000001.1 GCA_009922705.1 Gammaproteobacteria bacterium | reverse complement strand
ATCGAGGGCCCGTCGCGTCTCGAATTCGGTCGCTTCCTGGTCCACCAACGCGGACACCGCAGTCCGTAGCATTTCTGTCATTCAGGCTCTCTCAAACAGCAGTCTTACGACTTTGACAAAACTATGACACATAAGTTCCCGGAAATTTTGCCTGGATTTGTGTCACAACCGATTCTCGCGCACGAAAGATGCGCGAACGGACTGTACCAATGGGACACTGCATCCGATCAGCAATCTCCTCATAGCTCATCCCCTCCAACTCACGCAATGTCAGTGCCTCGCGCAGTTCTTCAGGCAATTGCTCGATCGCATCCAAGATCGCCACCTGTAATTGATCCGTCGATGACTGCTGATCTGGGGATCCCATGTCTTGAAACGAGGGCAGGTGATCTGTGCCACCGACCAGCGCATCCATTGAAATATCCGCCTTGGCTTTCGCCATCGACGCGACATAATTTTTCGCTGTATTGACTGCGATCCGATACAACCACGTATAAAATGCGCTGTCGCCCCGAAAAGAGTCGAGCGACCGATAGGCTTTAACAAAGGTCTCCTGGACCACATCTAACGCGTCAGAGGGATTTGACACGAGACGTGTGACCAATGACAACAGGCGTGATTGGTATTTCAGCACCAACAAATCGAACGCATGACGATCCCCGCTCTTGGCGCGATCGACAAGCAACTGATCATTGTTAAGATCCCGACTCGGATCTGGCTGACTCACTGCGCTCATGCTGTTTTTAATGCATCTTCAACGGGTTAGTAACAATGACACGCCATTCTTCAAAGGACAAGCTTGATGCATGATCCGGTGACCCACCACTTTGATGTACTCATTCTCGGCGCAGGCGCTGCCGGGATGACCGCAGCCCTCAGTCTACCGGCGCACTACCGCGTCGCAATTTTGACCAAAGATCCAGCTGGTGGATCAACACGGTGGGCCCAAGGCGGCGTTGCCGCTGTGATTGACGATCAAGATTCGATTGCAAGCCATATCGACGACACACTCATCGCGGGAGCTGGGTTATGTCATGAGGATGTGGTCGAGTATGTGGTGACTGAAGCCCGCGAAGCGATTGATTGGTTGGTCGAGCAAGGGGTGGCTTTCACCCGGGATGCAGACTCAGATGCCTTCCATCTGACGCGTGAGGGTGGGCACTCTCATCGACGCATTCTGCATGCCGCAGATGCAACCGGTTGGGCGATTCAAGATGCGCTAGATCGACGCGCCGAACAGGCCCCGCACCTTGAGTTCTTCCACAACTACATTGCCATTGATCTAATTTATGACACCGCCCGAGGCAGCGTCGGACGTCACGTCCGTGGTTGCTATGTACTTAACAAACACACCGGCGTGATTGACACCTTTGCTGCAGACGCGGTGATTCTAGCAACCGGTGGGGCGAGCAAAGTCTACAAGTACACATCAAATCCAGATGGCGCCAGTGGCGATGGCATCGCCATGGCATGGCGGGCAGGCTGTCGAGTCGCGAACATGGAATTCAACCAATTTCATCCGACCTGCTTGTATCACCCTGATGCGAAGTCATTCTTAATCTCCGAAGCAGTCCGCGGTGAAGGAGGCATTCTTCGACTCCCCGATGGCACCGCCTTTATGTCAGGCTTTGACCCCCGCGCTGAACTCGCCCCGCGCGACATTGTTGCGCGCGCGATCGACCATGAAATGAAACGACTCGGCTTGGCACATGTGTATTTAGACATCACGCATCGTGGCGAGCCCTTTATTGCCGATCATTTCCCGACCATCCGCCAAAAGCTACTCGAGCTCGACATCGACATGACGCAAGACTGGATCCCTGTCGTTCCAGCGGCGCACTACACGTGTGGAGGTGTCCTGGTCGATCAGCATGGGGAAACAGATCTCGCAGGCCTGTATGCCATCGGTGAAGTCTCAAGCACCGGCTTGCACGGCGCCAACCGGATGGCCTCGAACTCGCTACTGGAATGCATTGTCTATGGTCGCGCCGCCGCCGCTCATATCACCGCACGATTAGCCCCGCAAAATTCACGCAAGCAGAGCTTGCCCGCCTGGGACGCATCGCAAGTCACCGACAGTGATGAGGATGTGATCATTACCCACAATTGGGCCGAAGTACGCCGATTTATGTGGGATTACGTAGGCATTGTACGCACCGATAAACGCCTGACACGCGCCCTCAATCGTGTCGTTCTGTTGGCGCGTGAAGTTCAAGATTTTTACGCCAACTATAAAGTCACCGCAGACTTGATCGAATTACGAAATCTGGTGGTTGTCGCCGAATTGATCATTCGGTGTGCGCTACGTCGCCAAGAAAGTCGAGGCCTCCATTACACCTTGGATCATCCGGACCTTTCAAAGCATCCCAAAGACACTGTGTTAACGCCTGGGAAGTCTTAGGTTCGGTCCCACTGAGCAGCGCTTAACCAGCGTAGGCGGCGGCGTTGGATGCGCGTTCCACCCCACAGGCACAGATGCAGCGGACAAGACCGAGCGTCGCGATCAGAGATAAATACAAAAGGCCCAAGGACCCAGACAGCAGTATCCTCGGCACGCCAGATTAATGAGGTTTTCAGTCCAAGCACGTCAATCGACAGCTGAGTCGCCGTGACCGCTAGGCTCTTGATGCGAACACATCCGATCAGCTGGATCCAACCAACCCGTGATGTACTCCAGATCAAGCCCTTCAAGAAGACCGCGGCGCAAGATCGCCAACGCGGGTCCGAATTTCCATCACGATGCGCGCAAGATTTGGGTCTTCAGGGGGCTTAAAGCCTCGCAGCCATTCCCAAATGTCTTGGTCCTCGCAGTCCAGAAGCGCCCGATATGCTTGCTGATCGGCTGGCGTTAACGTCTGAAAATGCTGCTGCGTAAATGGCATCAACATCACATCGATTTCCAACATACCACGACGCGAATGCCAGTACAGTCGGTTGAATTCAGCGCGTTCGTCCATATTCCTTCCTTCCAAACCTGAAGTGTAGCACCCCGGATGAAAACAACAGCCTCTCCTTCGCAAGACATGTACGGTTGCGTCGCTCTACGCGGCGCCCAAGCATTACAAATGCTGCATGGGCAGTGTACCCAAGCGGTGAAAGGATTGAGCGATGCCCACGCACCGCTGGCTGGGTTCTGCTCGACCAAGGGGCGATTGATCGCTGCTGGCCGCATTTGGGCAACCACCGATGGTGCCTGTATTTTGACCTGCACCGATGTCATTGAGCGGCTGATCCACCACTTAACGCCCTTTGCGCGACTGGCACGCGTCGAACTGCAGCCTGATCCAAGACCGGTGTCTTTAAAGTGTAGCGAGGTGAGCGCGCCTGCGGGTCAGCTAACGCGGGATCATGATCAGCTCACGATTACAGAGCATGGCCAGACGCACTGGGTACTCGGTGCAGAGACTGGTCTCGAGACAACGGCGCTGCGCGATCAAATTGAAGCAGGCTTCACATTCGTGCACGACGCGGTGTCAGACCGATTCCTTCCGCAACAACTTCACTATCCACTCCTGCAGGGTGTGAGCTTCCAAAAAGGGTGTTACACGGGACAGGAGGTGGTCGCACGGTTAGAACACTTAGGCCGTGTAAAGCGCTATGCACAACGCTACGACAGCCCTGTTACGCTTGAGATTGGGCAGGAGGTCAATATCGCTGACTGGACCGGTGAAGTGGTGCAAACCGTACAACTCGCCGAGGAGTCTCGGGCGCTTGTCGTGATTGACGCAACAGCACACTCAGAACAATTGCGCGGTGTCCCCTTCCCCGTCGAACCGGTGATCCCCCGGCAACGCCCATGAAATGGGAGATTGGCCCCGAGCGATGAGGGCATCATTAACGCGGGAGAATGGGCGCGAGCCAAAAAATCCGCGATGTGCTGATAAGGGTGAGGGGTGTACCCCAGACAAGACGGTATGCCTCTGATCGATACAGGGCGCTAGGGACTGTGCATCGCGCCCCCACAAGACAAACACGCAATGTGCCTGAGAGGCACTCACCGCGCGAATGATCGCGTCAGTCAAGGGCTCCCAGCCGAGACCTCTGTGACTCCCCGCGTTACCGCTCTGCACAGTGAGCACCCGATTTAACAACAAGACGCCTGAGCGTGCCCAAGGTGTTAAATCCCCATTGGGACCCGAGACCAAACCAAGATCAGCGTCACGTTCACGTAGCAGATTTCTCAAAGACGGTGGCTTTGGACACCCCACTGGGACTGAAAAACTCAAGCCCATCGCTTGCCCCACACCATGGTATGGATCCTGACCAACGATCACACAACGGACCTGTTCTGGAGGGGTTTCAACCAGCGCTCGGAAAACATCCGACGCGTTAGGCACGATTGTCTCCGTGAAAGACGCCGCCTGAAGTCGCGCTCCAACCTCGGTCAGAAGCGGCATGACAAGACTCAGATCAAGCTGGTTTGACCAGCAGTCAGGGAAAGCTGGGAGACGGTACATTCTCAGGGTCATCCATGGCTATACTAGGCATCGGTGAAAGGATAACTGAATGCACCCCACAACAGATATCACACCCTACGGCGATGCGGATGTCGCACGGGTGTTACGAGACTTGTTCGGTAACCGTGAGCTGATCGATGCGATTGGCACCTATCGACTCGGCCGCTGGTATCGGCTGTTTCGTCCCCTGCTGAGAGGACGTGTGAGTGCCGAGTTACGCAAGAGTTTTTCAGGGGTCGACAACGTCCGCCAATTCCAAGAGGCCATTGAGCCGTATTTGGCCCGGATCCTGCGCGTTTCAACTGAGTCTTTTACGGTGTCAGGGCTTGAACACCTCTCCCCGGCAAAAAGTTATCTGTTTTTGAGCAATCATCGCGACATTGCCATGGATCCGGCGTTTGTGAATTGGGCGTTGTATAACAACGGGTTTGAGACCGTCCGCATTGCGATTGGGGACAACTTGGTTCGTCGCGCCTACATCGGCGACCTGATGCGCCTCAACAAGAGTTTTATCGTGCGGCGTAATCTGTCAGGGCCAAGAGAGATGCTTAAGGCCTACTCAGAACTCTCAAGCTATATCCGAGAAAGCATTGAAACGGGCCACTCGGTCTGGATCGCGCATCGCGAAGGCCGTGCAAAAGACGGGATTGACAGTACTGATCCAGCAATTCTTAAAATGTTGGCAATGGCTGGGAAAGCGCGAGAAGAGTCATTCGCCCAAGCACTGTCAGCGCTCCACATTGTTCCGGTCTCCATCTCCTACGAATTTGATCCCTGCGCCCCGATGAAAGCGAGAGAACTCCGCCTGCGCCGTGAGCACGGTGACTACACCAAAGCTGAAAATGAGGATTTAGTGAGCATCACCACCGGTATGCTTGGCTGGAAGGGTCGCGTGCACCTGCACTTTGGGCAGGTCATCGAGGTCAGCGAGACACTTGATCCTCAACAACTTGCTGGGCACATCGATCAGAGTATTCATGCGGGCCAACGGATCTTTGATACCAGCCGTCTTGCCGATCAATTGTTGAAAGGCGAGCCAATTCGTGACGGTTTCTTGCCCGACGTAGTCGCCCGGTTTAAAGCCCTCCTGGAGACCACGCCAGACGTCGACCGTACCCAATTATTGGAGATTTATGCGAATCCGCTCCGGCAATTCACCGCGCATCAACAAAGCCAACTCGAGTCGATCTGACGCCTCGGTTTTTTGAAAAATACTACTGAGATGCGCTTTCACAGTGCGCTCAGTCACCCGCATTCGCAGCGCAATCCGTTTATTCGGCAAGCCTGCCGCGACGAAGCGGGCGACCTCAATTTCTCGCGGAGACAAGGTGGCAATTGGAAAATAGCGATGTGGAGATTCAATCTCGAGCATCCCACGCACGACACTCTGCAACAGGTCACGACTTGCCCACAGGTCTTCAGAACCCACCACCGAGAGCGCAGTCAAACACTCCGAGATCCCGAGCTGATCGCTGTCATAGCCGGCGCCACCCGCCCGGAGAATTAATTTACCGGTCTCGACACTCGGTGTGGGATCCAACACGAGCACCGGAAATGGAGGCTCTTCAATCAATAGCGCCAGCACCTTGTCCAATGTCGTGCTTGCCAACGAAACCAGTCCAACATCACAGTCGGTTGTTTTAGACAGGCCCAGAGGCTCCACTCGAAAGTCCCAGCCTTGGGCAACGATGGCCTGACGCATGGCTTGCGAAATAAAGGTCGGTGTTGAAATACGCATGTTCAAATCTCCTTCTTTGAGCGGCCAGCATAACCGTCGACAAGCTCCCCGCTCGCCCAGCGTTTGATGGGAATTCGCACCAGCGCGGCGCAAAATTCGACCACCCTCATTTTCCGCAAAATTCGTGATAAAATTCTCAGGATGAAAACAATGACACCCCCACTTGGTTTGCTCGAATATCTAGAGCGCGTGGGTTCAAACGCCAAGTTGTATGCGGTTCCAGTGGCACGTCACAATTTGGCCTTGGAACTCGGCTGCGACGAATCGCATATCTTGCAAACCACATTGCTGTTGCGGCCAGAGCGAGCCCCTAGAATCGTGGTGCATCCGTGGACGATCGAGTGTCCACATGCACCCGATGAACGGATCGCATCGGCCACTCAGACGCTCTTGCTGACAGGCTATCCGGCCGAGTGGCTCCCACCCTTTGGTCATCCACATTTGTTGGAAGCCAGCTTGCACCCCAGCATCATGAGCTCCCCCTGTGTTTGGATTCCCGGCGGAGTTGCAAACAGCTGGATGGCACTCGACCCTCTTGAACTGATGGCTCTGACGGACCACTCTCGCTGGAGTCAGGTGTTTGCTGCCTAACTCAGTGGGACAGTGCGAGTCCTAGGGCTGCGGTCAGAAATAGGAGACCAAAGACCTGTTGGGTACGATGCAGGCGTTCGGGACTTTGCAGAAATAGGCGGACCCGAGCGGCCATGGCCGCATACCCAAACATGACCGCGGTATCGATCACGACTGAGGTCACCGCAAGCACACCGTATTGCGGCAGAAGTGGTTGATCGATCATCACAAACCGTGGAAAAAACACGCCAAGAAACACAAATGATTTGGGATTGGTGCTGTTAAGCAGCAACGCACGCACAAACTGATCACGCCCCTCACCGATTGACGCACTCGCGAATCCAGTTGGCCGCATCCGGAGTTTCTCAAGACCAATCCACGCCAGGTAAGCAACGCCAATCCATTGCAATAACGAAAAGGCCCAAGGCGTTGTTGCCAGCAATGCACTCAGACCAATCCCCACGACACCCAACTGAATGATCAACCCCACCTGTAAACCCGCGATCGCAGACCATGAGCGTCGAAACCCGACGGCTAAAGCGGTGGACAATGTATTCATGCAACCCGAGCCCGGAGACAGACTGATCAGCAGCATGGCGCCCACATAGGTGAGCCAAAGGTCAAACGACACGGCTAATCATCCTCGCGTCGCACCGTTAGAGAGAATTGCGCGTCGCCCTCAACCACCAGATCACACAACATCGGACAGCAGCAGACTTGGCAGTCCTGCCAATAGGTTTGGTCACCTCCAGAGAGATCGACATCGATCGACTGAGATTCGCCACAGTAAGGGCAACAGATGTCAGTAAATTCCAGCATAAAACTCCTTCGCAACCTGTCCAACTTGGACGACTCATACGCGGATGACAGCGAGAATTCATTCGCCCCCAAACGACCGAGACTCAGGACTCCGGCATGACCTGCGAGCGCTTCCGCGAGAAGCCCCCCAAATTCATCCAAAAAACCTTTCGTTAACAAAAATAATATAGGCCAAGTATATGCGATAACACACTGAATTTATTTTAATAAATTGAATTGATTTCCAAAATCCCTTGGGTAGACTGCGCGCCGACTGTGGGGAGCCGCGATGGACAGTGTAATGACGCTACTAGGTTGGATTGGGGGGGCACTGTACCTCTTTGCCTACCTCAGTCTCGTCAAAGGCTGGGTGCAAGGCACGGCTTACCGCTTCCATCTCGCGAATATCGCCAGTGGGAGTTGTCTTGCGGTCAGTTGTGCCTACTTCGGCGCCATTCCATCCATGGCGATTAATATCGTCTTCGTCGCAATCGGGCTGTATTACATTTTCCAAAAGTCTCGGCAGAACAGCAGACTCGCCATGATTTCGGCGGAGGAATCCCGGTTCCAATCAACCTCCGCGGCAAACCAATCACTCGAAGCGGCTTAGCGGCGTCGCTCTGTCGCGTGTATTTTTTTGCATAAATTTATAGCCGAAACGGTTGTCATCACGACAAAAGTCTCTACACTTCGCGCCATCTGAGCTTCTTACAGAGGATTTATGCTCGTTATTTAGCGCGATGCCGACCCACCGGGTGTCATCGCAATTGACTGACACAGACCGGATCCAGGGGGTATCACCTGAATTGAGCACGTTGACCGCTGTCGCCACACAAGCCTGGCCACAACACGACCAATTAGCCCAGAATGATCAATCGCTTGATCATTTCATTCACCGAGATGGCGAAGTCTTCGCCGGCACCCATTTGATCATCGATCTTTGGGAAGCACGTGACCTCGACTGCCTCGAACGGATGGAAACCGCAATGCGGACCTGCGTTGAAGAATGCGCAGCCACCCTGTTGCACATTCATCTCCATCACTTCACACCAAATGGCGGAATCAGTGGCGTCGCTGTGCTCGCCGAATCACACATTTCGGTGCACACCTGGCCTGAAAAAAATTACGCGGCCTTCGACGTATTCATGTGCGGTGATTCCAATCCCCATCGGGCGATTGAGATTCTCAGTCGATATTTCCGTCCAGGCCGTGTCGAAGTGGTTGAAGAGCGTCGCGGCAAAGTCCTTTGATGCGTTTTCAGGAATCGCTCTACCCCGCGTGGGGCCAAAATTTTGGCCAAACGCGGGTGTTATTTGAGCAGCAAACGGACCATCAGCACCTAATTATCTTTGAAAACGAACTTTTCGGCCGTGTCATGGCGCTCGATGGCGTGACGCAAACCACGAGTCGTGATGAGTTCATCTACCATGAGATGATGGTGCATGTCCCACTCCTGACTCACCCACACCCTCAACGCGTGTTAATTATCGGCGGTGGTGATGGCGGCATTCTCCGCGAAGTCTGCAAACATCAAACTGTCGAGCACATCACCCAGGTGGAAATCGACGCAAGTGTGGTGGAGCTGTGTACACAGTTTTTTCCCAATCACTCGGCCGGTAGCTTTGAAGACCCCCGTCTGACCCTAACCATCAATGATGGCGCCGCCTTTGTCCACGATTGCCAGGATCAATTTGATGTCATTATCGCTGACTCAACAGATCCAATCGGACCGGCTGAGGTTCTCTTTGAAACAGACTTCTACCGGCACTGTGCACGACTGCTCACGCCCTCTGGCATTCTCATTACGCAAAATGGAGTGCCCTTTCTTCAGGGACAAGAGCTCACAAATACTTACCAGCGTTGGCGCGGACTGTTCGAAACGCGGTCCTGCTACCTGACGACGGTCCCAACCTACGTCGGGGGTCCCATGGCGATGGGCTTCGCAAGTCATGCCCCATTCAGCCTACCTTCGATCGAGTCGCTGCGATCTAGGTCCGGCACGCTTGGCCCGCTGAACTATTACACCCCGGCTGCCCACCATGGCGCCTTTGGTCTGCCGGGATATGTCTCTGCCCTGCTGGTCGACTCCCCAACAGACGGCTAAAAACGCGACACAAGAGGCACGAAAGACGTGCTTTGTTCCATCCCCGAAGTCCATTATGATGCGCCCTGACTCGGGAGGAACTATGCAACGGACGCTGCTTGCGAGCAAACTACATCGTGTCACCACGACCGCCGCTGAATTGCACTACATTGGCTCTTGTGCAATCGATCAGGACTTGCTCGATATTGCCGGCATGTCTCCGTACGAACAGCTTCACGTGTGGAATGTCACCAATGGTGCACGCTTTATCACCTATGCCATCGAAGCACCTCGTGGGTCAGGAATCATCTCTGTGAACGGATCCGCGGCACGTCAGGTCGCGGTTGGCGACATTTTAATTCTCGCGACCTTTGCGCAATTCACACCGGATGAAGCGCGAGAGCACGCGCCACAAGTGGTGTTCGTCGACCAGCACAATCGAGTGATCAGTGAGTCCGAGGCGCAGGCGCTGGGACTAGTGACTGACGCGGTTCCGAATTCGCGATAAGACCCACCACACCGATCCAACGACCACTGGTGCGAGACCTGCTTTGACCCATGCTAATTGATCGTGAGGGACCCAGGGCTCGATCATTGGGGTGAGTAAGTTTAAGGCGTAATACGCGATCGCAACTGTGGACAACCCTTCGACGGCCGTCTGCAGTCGAATTTGCGTGACTGCGCTGCGTTCTAGACTCGCCAACAGGTCACGGGTCTGACTTTGCAGATTTAACTGCAATTGAGTTCGCAGAAGATCTGCGCGGTCCTCAACCTGACGCGCAAGCTCATCACGACGCCGCATAACCGTTTCCATTGTCGCGATCGCGGGCGTTAGGCGCCGTCGTAAAAACTGAGACAGGCTCACTGCGCCCCCCGAAGGACGATCAGCCAAGTCCGCCAAGCGCTGAAAAACGAGATTGTGATATGCCTGGTTTGCCCCGATACGCCAGGCAAGTTCCTCCCAAATTTCATGCAATCGAGATGCCTCTGCCGTCAAGGTTTCCAGCATCTGCAACATTTGCGCATGATCCAACGCCTTGGCAATGCTCTTCGGTAAGGCGGTTGCCACAGATTGCAGCACAGGGTGTGCTTGACGCACTTTATCAATACCCACCACCGCCAAGGTCCGATAGGTTTCGATTTCTAAGATTAACTGCAAGAGACGGCCAGAGGCCTCAGGCCCCGGGTCGTCGACAAAACGGACCTGCCAATTGGAGAACCCTGCTGTGTCCGGACTAAAGTTCGAGGCCGCCAAAACGGAGCCATCCAGAAACTCACTCACGGCTTCAAATTGAGGGTCAAACGCCGCCTGCCCAACTTCCGAGGTTAAACGGGCCAAGACAAAGATATCGCTGGGTACTTGCCCAAGCCATTGCGCATCGGCGACTTCCGAAAACTGGAGCCCATCCGGAACGACGAGCGTGATCGCCACAAATTCTGTGTGCAACTCGACGCGGCACCAACCATCCATCGCATCACGGACCCAACGACCAGAAAACTCGTCAGGCAGATCCGTAATGCGCCGCTGGATCCAGCCACGCACTGTCGGCCAGGTCTTTGGAGACGAGCGAACACAGAGATGGACTAAACGAACAGCCGCAGGCAGCTCTGGAAACGGACGCGCATGCAGCTCTTTGTTCGCACCCAAGCGGACGCGATGTGGATCAAACTCAGACATACATTAGAACAACGAAATACATCCAGACAGAGATAGGGCTACGCACAACAGCATGACGAAACGCATGAGAGTCTCCTGTAAAAAAATCCGAGTGTATCAGGCTTTCTGATGACGCCAACGCGCGGTCATCACCGAGATCGCCGTCATAAGTATGACTCCCGCAGCGCCAAGCCAAGCCACGGGCGCCTCTGGCCATAAGGCCGCACCCCCAAAGAGACCGAGTGCGACACGTAAGCCAATCCCAATCGGACGTTCAGTGGCACCCTGCAGGGCTGCAGCCAGACCGTAGATACCGCATAACGCGCACAGGCCAATCTGTAAAACTTGCGCCCAGGGCGCGGTGAGAATCGGCGTATACGCAAAGAGCAGTGGCACGATGTAGAGCCCTTTGGCGATCTTCCAACTCGTCAATCCAGTCCGCATTGGCGAGGATCCTGCGATCGCAGCACCGGTAAAGGCCGCCAAACAGACCGGCGGAGTGACGTTCGAATCCTGACTGAGCCAAAACACAATCATATGACCGGCGAGCAAGGCGGCTGCAAGACTCTCAGGCGACAATAAGGTGTCCCGCAACACACCCAGCGTCTCGACGGGTGCTGCCTGAATGAGGGCGCGAACAGCGTCTCGGTCGAGACCCGGCTCATAGGTTGGCAGCACAAAAGAGACGACTGCCGCCAACTCCTCTGAAACACCGAACACCAGTGTCGAAATCAGAGCCTCATTCGCAATGAGCCCGGCTAAGGCTGGCGCACTTAAGGTCGCAAGCACAATGTACGCTGCGGTGACAGGCAATCCCATGCCCAGCACGAGGGAGGCAACCGCGACAAGCACCATCGCAATGAGGAGATTGCCGTCAGACCAATCCATGATCATCATCGAAAACGTATTGCCGATCCCGGCTGTGGCAATCACATTGATCATCAATCCAACAGCGCACAGCAAGACCGCGGTCAACACCATATTTCGTGCACCAATGGCCAGAGCATTGATCACCTCAACCACACCCATGCGACGTGGACCCAACCAGCTTGAGGCCACCACTGTCGCAATCCCAGCCACCGCTGAATAGGTCGGGGTAAAGCCATCGATCAGCATCCACACAACCACGCCAATCGGCAGCACGAAGGTGAGACCACCCTGCACAAAGGTCTCCCGCAGCGTTGGTGCCTCGGTGTCGTCAAACTGTACGATTGCCAATTTCATTGCTTCGATCCGCACAAAGATCGCCACAGATGCGAAATACAGCAGCGCCGGCACAAAGGCAGCAATCGCAATCTGCTCGTACGGAATTTGCGTGTAGGACGCCATCACAAAGGCCCCTGCACCCATGATCGGTGGCATCAGTTGCCCACCAGTGGAGGCGGCGGCTTCGACAGCGGCCGCGAACTTAGGATCAAAACCCGCCTTTTTCATCATTGGGATCGTGATGACGCCGGTGGATGCTGTATTTGCAACAGCCGACCCGTTGATTGTTCCGGTCAAGCCTGACGCAATCACCGCCACAATGCCAGGACCACCGCGAATATGACCCGCGACAATCCGAGCAATATTGATCACAAAGTCGCCCGCCCCTGACTGGGTCAAAAAGGCGCCAAAAATGATAAATAAAAAGACATAGGTTGATGAAATACTTGCGATTGTTCCAAACAGTGCATCATCGCCATAGACGGACCGAAACAACACAGACTCAAGGGAAAGCCCACCAAACCGAAAAATGCCAGGCACGTATTGGCCTAGAAATGCGACGTACGCCAGTGCCAATAGGATCAAGCACGGGATAATCCACCCAGAGACCCTGCGCGCGTATTCGATCGCACCCAAAATGACGATCACGCCCGCACACCAATCCAAGGTGGATAAGCGAACACCGCGGGCATAGATGGCATCTTCTGCCTGCGCAAGATAGACCGCTGCGCCAGCCACGACAGCGGCGAATAACAGATCCGCAATCAGTGAAGGCGTCGACAGTGCTCCAATGCGTGCTGGGAAGACCATCGCACAAAGCAATGCAAAGCCAGCAAAATGCAGAGTATTCCGTTCAAAATCAGAAACAAAGGGCACCCAGGCGACGGCCAGATGGAATAACGCCATCCCGAGCGCCAGGGCGAATGCAGTGACCCGCACCCAAGACGGTGCAGGCCTCGCCGTAAAGGCATCATCGATCCATCGAATCGATGATGCTTGGTTTGACTGCATGCTACTTGGCGATCAATCGAGTTGGGATATTAATCCCCTGCTCCTGATAGAACTTCGCCGCACCGGGATGCAATGGAGCCGGTAATCCTGAAATCGCCTTTTCGATCGCCATGGCTTTCGTCGCAGGGTGAATTGCGTTCAAAAACGGAAGGTTCTCGTAGATGGCTTTGGTCAGCAAATACACATGCTCTTCACTGATGTTTTCATGAGTCGCGAGAAAGTTTGGCTGTGCCAAGGTGGTGACCGCCTGCGTTTGATTCGGATACGTGCCTGCAGGGATCTCAAACGCTGTCCACAGGTTTGCACCATCGTCCGCACGCGTGATTTGATCTGCCGTAAAGGTCAGGAGTCTCACCTTATCAGCGCCCGAGGCCATCAATTTGGTGACAGCACTGGCAGGAACCCCTGCTGCGATTCCTGCACCCGCGACCTGCCCATTTTGCAAGGCATCGGCTGATGGACCATAGCCCGCATAGTAATGTTCCACGTCCTTATCGAGATCGACGCCTAATCCACCCAATAAATGCCCATTAGAGCCAATGGTTCCCGAATTCTTCGCACCCATTGCAACGGTTTTGCCTTTCAACCCAAGCAGGTCATCAGCCGTCCCGGTTTTCGCCAAGTCAGCGGAGACCAAAAAATGTTCAACGTTCTGCCACAACATCGACACCGACCGAATGTAGGGCTGTGGCCCGTCATTCGCTAATGGGCCGGTTCCAGAGGCTGCGTAGTAACCAAACAGTCCCTGCAGAATCGCAAATTGCGCTTCATTTTCGCGCAGTAAGCGGATGTTTTCTCCAGAGCCCGCTGAGCTGATCGCAGAGACACTGAATTTGTGTTTGGGTTGAAGCTTCACCTTGGCAAGGGTCGAGATCGCAACGCCAACTGGATAATAGGTTCCGCCCGTTGACGCGGTCGCCAAGATGTAATCCTGGTCAGCACCAACCGCGGCTGTAGACAGCGCAAACGATGCAGTGAAAATGCTGGCAGAAGCCAGCAGTACGGAACGACGTTTCATATTCTTATTCTCCTCAAGTTTTTCTTTTCGGATAACTGCCGTCCTTGGCTAGGTATGGATATTTCGGATAAATCCTCCATCGACACGCACGTGGCTACCGGTGACGTAAGCCGCTTGCTCACTCGCCAAAAAGGCAACCACCGCCGCCAATTCCTGGGGTTGTCCATAACGCCCAGCTGGGATCGAGGCGGCGGACTTGGCATGCACCTCCGCGACACTCACTCCCAGTTTTTGCGCAGTTAACGCATCAATTTGTTGTGTCCGAGCCGTCTCAATCCGACCCGGTAAGACCATATTACAGGTGATTCCGTCAGATGCTACCTGTTCGGCAAGGCTTTTCATGTAACCACCCACCGCCGATCGGAGCGTGTTTGAGACCGCAAGATGCGGAATTGGGATCGACATCCCTGAAGAGCCGATTGCAAGAATGCGTCCAAATCCTGCTGCACGCATTGGCACCACAGCCGCATCGATCAGTTCAATCAGACCGACAACCATGGACTCGAATTCGCTCCGCCATGTGTCGCTTGAGATCCCCGGGGCGGGGCCAGGCTTTGGGCCCCCTGAATTCGCCACAAGGATATCGAGGCGGGGCGTCTGAGCAATCCAGTCCATGACCACTTTTCGAGAGGCTGCGTCGCCCAAATCGCATTGAAGCGCTTCGGCAGATCCGCCAGCGGCAACAATATCACCCACCACAGTCTGCAATGCATCCAATCGGCGCGCGGCCACCACAACGTGCGCACCCTCAGCGGCCAGTGCCTGTGCCGATGCGGCCCCTAAGCCCTGCGAGGCACCGAGTACCAAGGCAACCCGACCTTTCAATCCAAAATCCATGCGTATGTCCTTCTCTTTATCGCAGAGTCGTTGTTAAAAATTGATCACTTACATATCGCGCAAACGCAAAACTCGCCGTGAATGCGGGACTGATTGCGTTCAGTATATGCACTGCCCCGTCCTGTTCCAAAATGACAAAATCATTCACCAATTGCTTCGCCTTTGGATCAAAGATTTGCGACCGAATCCCAACTTTTGCAAGACTCTCGGAAAAGTCCGACGGCGCCACACCACGAATCAATCCGGCTAACTCCGACGCGACTCCCGCCTTGGTCAGGAGTTTTGCCTCCCGCCAGGCAAGCTGTCGCAGCCCATTTGTGTTCAACAGCAGTTTTTTGGCGAGACCCAGCGCTAACCGCACCCCCTCACCCAACTCAATCCCAGCCAGACCACGGTAGTTTTCGCGTCCAAGAATTGGTGTCGAACTGGGGCCAAAAAATACCTGCCCCTGTGCATTATGGGCAGTGTGTACACCAAGAAATGGGAGATTCAGATCTGGAATCGGGTACACCAATCGACGCAAGCGGAATGCCGGGTCGCGGTGCATCCAATATTTCCCTTTAAATGGCTGAAAACTATAGAGAAGCTGTAATCCAGCCGCTGTTGCCACGCGATCTGCATACAATCCGGCGGCATTCACAACTACACCCGCTTCAATCACCCCCTCAGGCGTGGTGACCTGTCGCCCAGACATACCCAGCACGGGTGTCGAATACCGTAACGAGACCCCCGCATTCGCCAACCGTGTCGCAAGATGGACAGCGATCTCCTTCGGATTCACGACCGAGGTTGATGCGATCCAAAGCGCTTCCCCATAGCGGGTTTCCACGCGAGGCTCTAACGCCAGCATGGTCTGTCGATCGACACGCTCGACAGTCACACCGTTCGCCTGACCACGCTCGAGAAGGAGCGGTAATGTCTGGAGGGCGGACTCAGAGGTTGGCACCAACAATTTTCCGCAGGGATCGAGCCAGAGCCCATGGGTTTCTGCATAGGCCTTCATCAGCGCCTGCCCTTCCACACAAAGACGCGCGCGCAGGCTGCCAGACCCGTAATAAATGCCTGAATGCAGCACCCCTGAGTTACGACCCGTCCCATGCGCGATGGAACTGGCTTCCTTTTCGAAGATCACGATCCGGGCAGTTGGGTGACGTTGGCGCCAAGTGTCAGCCAAGGTCAATCCAACGATGCCTCCGCCCACGATGACCAAATCAGCCGTTCTAGAGACCAAGACGAATCACCCCCAACGACGCGGCGATCAATAACGTCACCGGAATCGTCACCATTGCCAAGACCGTTTGGCTCGCCACAATGGCCGCCATCGCAGGGGCGTCACCACCCAACTGCTTCGCCAAAATATAACTAGACGGTGCTGTGGGCACCAAAAACAAGATCAAAACGACCAAGCTCCAGGTGGGATCAAGCCCGACAGCCAACGCCAAAGCCATGCCAATCAACGGTTTTATGATGAATTGCAACAGGAGGCTCAACCCCGTCGTTGGCAGTGCGCGCCGCATGGCATCCGCCTGAAGACCCGCCCCTAACACTAAAATTCCCATGGGCAATGCAGCTTGCCCTAACAGACGAAGGCTTTCACCAAGAACGGACTCACCCGACACCCCAATCTGCCGTAACAGGGCACCTAGCAAACAGCCCAGAACCAGCGGATTGCGCGACAGCTCACGGGTGATCCGTGAAGGTGCACCGGACGTCGCCCCTTGCATCGAAAGAACGCTGACGCACAGCACATTGATCACCACAATTAAGCAGGCTGCGGCAATCGCCACATGCGACAGCAAGGTACGGTCCAAGCCCGCCATCAGCGCCAACGCAATAAATGTGTTAAACCGGATCACCCCTTGGTAGAGCGACGTCAGGCGCGGAAATCCTTGGTGACGGAGACCAAGTTTCCACCCTAACCAGACAACTCCAGAGAGGAGCGCTAAGGTGCCGTAGAGCGCAGTCAAAAGGCCGGCCCAAGGGACCGATAAATCGGGAGCCCGCATAATGACTGACACCAATAATGCTGGCATCAGTACCCAGTAGCTGACCCACTCCAAGCCTCGCCAAAACTCGTCCGGTACCATGCCGCGCGCTTTCATCCAGGTCCCAAAACAGAGGACGCAGGCCAGCGGGACAATCGCAGTGAGCACAACCAACATCATGGGCTGACACCCACCTTGCGAGCCCGCTCTTGTAGCATCCGATAAATAAACAAACTCGACAGCGCCGTCAGTAAAATAGCGCCGCCCAGGAAATCACGCGTGGTCGGCGATTCGCCCACCAAGAACCAGACAAAAATGGGACCGATCAGCGTTTCCAGCAACAAATACAAACCGACCTCAGGTGCTGGTAAATAGCGTGGCGCAATTGTGATCAGCGCAAACGAGAGTGGCACGACGATACAGGCGTTGAACACCATCCACCACTCGCTACCGGCCGGGACTGCGAACACTGGAATCACCAGACCAATCGCTAACGCCCCCAAGCCACTGGACAATCCATACAACGGCCAGATGCGTTCACCCGCAAAGGCGCGCGTCAGACTTAATCCCACCCCCATCAGTGTGGGCACCCCAAACGCCCCGAGCCAACCAATCCAAGGCACCTCCTGCGTCAGCCCACTCCCAGCGATACTGGCACCAACCACGCCGGCCATGATCGCGCACCAGAGCGGCCCATCGGTGCGCTCACGAAACAGCAGCCAACTGGCCACCGCACTGGCCAGAGGCGTTGTCGACACCAACACCAGAACCGTGGGTGCGCCCAAATAGGTCACAGCCAGCACGAAACTAATTTGTGACAGCCCAAAGGTCACCACGATCGCAGCACCGGTCCACCCTGGATGACGCAACTGTTGCCACCAACCTCGCGCATCGCTGAGTAGCGCGAGCAACCAAATCACCGAGCAGATCCCAATCCCCCGCCAAAATGAGACGACCCAGGGGTCTCCACCGATCTTGCGGAGCGTCGCCGAGTCTGGCGATAAGATAAGGACGCCGCACACCATGATCAGGGTGCCAAACAAGTACCGTGACATGGACTCTCCTATGGCAAGATGATGAGGCAGGCCGCCGACGCCAGCGCGATGCCAGTGAGTCTTGACACCCACCGGGCACCCCCCTCATCAGACAACAAGCGCGCCAACCACTGCCCGCCATAGGCGTAGAGTGCGATGGCCGCGATCTCGATTAACAAAAATGTTCCACCCATGACACTGATTTGCGGCACAACGGGCTGGTCTGGATTCACAAATTGCGGAAAAAACGCATAAAAAATCAGAATGAGTTTGGGGTTAGTTCCAGCAATCAAGGCCTCTGTCCGAGCCATCTTCCAGAGACTTTTTGCGCCATCGCGGTCGTGGCGAAGGCGGACCTTCGCGGTAAAGGCACGATATGCCATCCACAGCAGATAGGCCGCGCCAATGCCCCGAATCCATTGGAATGCCTCAGCACTGGCGGCAAGCAGTACTTCGAGCCCCACCGCCAACAACACCAGCATCACAATCATCACCGGGAGACGCGCAAGCCCAGCTAAGGACGCGCGCAGGGCATTACTCTCCGTTCCATGCACCAGCGCCACCAAATTATTCGGCCCTGGAAAAAAATTCATTCCAATGCAGGCTGGCAAAAAAATCCACCACGCGGTTTGCGACACGCTGAACTCCGAAAGAAAAGATCAATCAGTGTACACTGTGGCTCAATCTTCGCCGAGGGTTCCGCTATGACGCGCGCTATTCTGATCGCTGCTGCACTGCTCTGCTCCACTCTGGTCTCCGCCGCGATCTCACTGGAATCCGCGGTTTCTCGATCCGGGACAGTGCTCTTCATGAGGCACGCTCTGGCGCCAGGATTCGGTGATCCTGAACACTTCCAAGTCGATCGCTGCGAGACCCAGCGAATCCTCAATGAGACCGGACGTCAGCAAGCACGTGTGTTGGGTGAGCAGATGCGAAGTGCTGGGCTCCACACTGCCGTGGTGTACTCCAGCCAATGGTGCCGTTGTCTGGAAACCGCCGAGCTCCTCGGGTTAGGGCCCGTGATCAAGGAACCTGGTCTCAATTCATTTTTCCAAGGCCACACGCCAAGAGACCAAGCCTTGCAGGCACTGAAACAACGGTTAGAGACACTGCCTCTTGATCAGCCACCCGTCGTCATGGTGACCCACCAGGTGACCATCAGTGCGGTCACCGGACTTTTCACGCAGTCTGGGGGTCTGGTGTCGTATGACCTGCGTACCGGACGTGCAGAAGCGGTGGCACAGGACGCGCGATGACTGGCGATGTCCAGCATACGGATGTCCTCATTCTCGGAGCCGGCAGTGCGGGCTGTGTCCTTGCCAATCGATTGTCAGCAGATCCTCACCGGACTGTACGACTCCTTGAGGCCGGGGGATACGATCGCTGGCATTGGATCCACATCCCCATCGGCTATCTTTACACGATGGGCAATCCCAAAACCGATTGGTGTTACCACACCACGCCGCAACCTCGCCTGCATCATCGGAGCCTGCCCTATCCACGTGGACGGGTGTTGGGGGGCTCCTCCTCGATCAATGGCATGATTTACATGCGTGGACAACGTCAGGATTATGACAATTGGGGACTTCCAGAGTGGTCTTGGGATGCGGTACTTCCCTACTTTCGCCGGTCCGAGCACTATCATCGGGGTGCAGACGAGGCGCATGGTGGAGACGGGCCATTGCGCGTCGAGTCACAGCGCTTGCATTGGCCGATTCTGGATGCCTTCAAAGCCGCGTGCGAAGCCATGGGCTTTCAGGATCAACCGGACTTCAACCGCGGTGAAAACGCCGGAGTTGGCTACTTTGAGGTCAACCAGAACAAAGGCCGTCGGCTGTCCTCCGCAGGGGCCTTTCTGCACCCGATCCGGCATCGCTCGAACCTAACGCTAGACACTGGATGTGTCATTGACCGCCTCGAACTTGCGGGTCATCAAATCATCGCAGTTCAGGGGCATCGTCATGGTCGGCCAATGCGGTGGACTGCAGACCGGATTGTCCTCGCGACAGGCGCCGTTGCAACACCCGTCATCCTGGAACGCTCCGGGATTGGTGATCCTGCCCAGCTGGCGTTAAGCCAGTGCCCAGTCCACCATCCACTGCCGGGTGTGGGACAGAATTTACAGGATCACTTGCAACTTCGGATGGCCTATCGGCTGGCACGCGGCGAGACCTTGAATCAACGCGCCAACCGTTGGCAGGATCGATTGGCAATGGCGCTGGAGTATGGCCTCAAGCGCTCTGGACCGCTCTCGATGGCGCCCAGTCAGCTCGGTGCCTTTTTTTGCTCCAGTCCCGCAACCGAGCGGCCAGATCTTGAGTTTCATATTCAACCACTGTCGGCCGAGCGACTCGGAACCAAACTGCATCCTTGGCCAGGCATTACGGCCAGTGTCTGTCACTTACGACCACACAGCAGGGGATCCGTCCACGCGGTGTCCACAAATCCCGCTGACTCACCACGCATTGACCCGAATTACCTGGCAGATCCAACCGATCAATCCATCGCAGTGGCAGCGATGCGGCAAACACGCGCACTGATGGAACACCCCCTGCTCGCGGAGTTTGGGCCTGAAGAGTGGAAGCCGGGACGTCAAGTCGACTCTGATGCTGAATTTCTCAACGCCGCTGGTCAGATCGCGTCAACCATCTTTCATCCGGTCGGCACCGCAAAAATGGGGGTCGCCTCAGATCCAACCGCCGTGGTGTCACCACGACTCCAAGTGCACGGACTCGACAATCTATGGGTGGGTGATGCGTCTGTATTCCCGACCATCCCGAGCGGCAATACACACGCGCCGACGGTGATGATTGCCGAACGATTGGCAGACTGGTTACTGGCAGACTAATCGCTCGAACGCGTGACCTCGACAAAATCGTCGAGCCAACGAGAGGCCTTGAGGTGTTGTAAGGCTTCGACTTGCGTCTTCAACTCCTCGATCAGTGGCTCAAGTTCGGAGTCTCCATCATCCGCAAACTCCACCATGTTGCAGCAGAAAATATGAAGGTTCACAAGCAGATAATAGGCATTATTCTCAACCATGAGCGCTTTCGCACGATCCGGAGCCCGAGCCATTAGCGATTCCGTGATTGCCAAAAAACGCGCAGAATCAAACACTGTATTGGCCATGTTTCCTCCTCACGGACCGACTGGCCCCGCCGTTCACAATAAGGAGTTTCAGACAGCATGCAACCTTTTCATCTCGCCTTCCCCGTGACCGATCTGGAGGCTACCCGCCATCTATTTTGCGACATTCTAGGCTGCACCACTGGACGTGAAGACAGCCGATGGATCGACTTCAATTTCTATGGACATCAAATCACTGCCCATCTCGTCGAGGCGGATCCGGACGGTCCCCCGACCAACCCAGTCGATGGGGAGGAGGTCCCTGCCTCCCACTTCGGGATTATTCTGTCCTGGGATGAGTGGCATCGCCTTCGCGACCGTCTTGTAGAAGCTCGCATTCGATTTCTGATCGAACCGCAAATCCGATTCGCGGGGCAAGTTGGCGAACAAGCGACGCTGTTTTTCAAGGACCCGTCCGGCAATGCGCTCGAATTTAAATCGTTTAAAGATCCTCAGATGATCTTTGCCACCGCCTAGCTTGAAGTCAGGCAAACTGCACCCACCGTCAGACCATAACAACAACGGGTGGGTGTATGAATACAGACACGCTTGCAGCGATGGCACTGATGCTTGCGCTCGAAGACAGTGTGGTCAACGAAGACGGTGAAGGGATACACCCAGACGCTTGGGAACTACTGTTCGTCGCCGGGAGCCCCTTGCTCACGGACCTCATTCATTTCGATGATCGACTCCCCTTTACAGGGATGAAAACCCCGAGCAAAGAGCAAATCCAATTGGTCTATGAAAGCTACCGGTCGCGCTTGCAAAGTCTCGCCCTCACGCCACCACTGCGGGCGTATCGTCATGCGCTTATGGCGGATGCCTTATTTCCAGAGGGTCATGCAGCTTATCTGATGCGGGCATCCGTTCTCGATGCACTCATTCCACTGCTCACGTACGAAACCCGCTCAGGATGATTGGTCAATGGGTGGGATGGGAAAGCCCCAACACCTCTGAAATCTCAATCGCCATCTGATCTGGTGCGCCATGGCGCACTGGAATCGGAATCCCTTGACCATCATGAATCAGCAGTAGACTTGGGTATCCGGAGACGCCAAGCCGTTCAGCCAGTGCACGTTGCTCCGCATGCTGCGTTGAAACAGCCTCAGCCGTGAGCGCTTGGGCAAAGGCCTCGGCACTAAATCCAATCTCGGTCGCGAGCCTGACCAGCACCTCATCGCGCCAGACATTCTGTGCCTCTTGATAGTAGGCGTCCTGAATCCGAGCCGTCATGACCTCTCCTCGACCGGCAATCTGCTCCGCCGCGATCACCGCACGACACGCTGGATATGTGGTCCTTGGCGGCGGTGGGACTTGCGACCAGTACTCAAGATTCATGGGAACACCACACACCGAAGCCACGCGAGACCAGGTGGCCGCAAGATGCTCTGCCAATTCGATTGGCATCGGCTCGTCGCTGTCAGGAGCAAGTCCACCCACCAACGCAACCACCGAGAGCGACGGAGGCAGAATCGCACGTAAACCAATCCATGTTGGCCGAAACCCATAACACCAACTGCACATCGGATCGTGCACATACACTAGTACGGTATTGGTCGAGATATCCTGAGACGCGGTCTGCGTTGTTGTCATCTGCATTCCTCTGGATCGAGACCCAAGTCAAAACATCCGTATTTCACTTCCAAAAACTCATCGATGCCGTGCGGTCCCCCCTCCCGGCCAAGCCCCGACTCCTTGACGCCACCAAAGGGCGCAACTTCGGTCGAAATAATCCCTGTGTTCATTCCGACAATGCCGTACTCGAGTCCTTCGTACATCCGAAAGGCGCGCCCGAGATTCCGGGTGTAGCAATAGGCGGCTAGCCCATAGGGCGTCGCATTAGCGAGCGCGAGCACCTCAGACTCTGTGTTGAAGCAATAAATCGGTGCCACCGGACCAAAGGTTTCTTCCTGAGCCATGCGCATCTGCGGGGTGACTCCGGACACGACCGTTGGGGTAAAGAATAAGGCACCTGCGGAATGCCGCGTTCCACCCACCTCAACACGCGCACCTTGCGCAACCGCATCCGCCAAATGCGCCTCGACCTTCGCCAATCCATCGCGATTGATCAAAGGACCGATCTCCACGCCAGCATGCGCGCCATCACCAACCTGAAGTGCGGCCACTCGGGCACTAAAACGGGACACAAAGTCCGCATAGATCCCCGCTTGAACAAAAATGCGATTTGCACAAACACAGGTTTGCCCCGCATTGCGGAACTTACACAGCATCGCGCCCTCAACGGCGGCATCGATATCGGCATCATCCATCACAATAAAGGGTGCATTACCGCCAAGCTCCAGCGACAGTTTTTTTACGGTCGCCGCCGACTGTGCATACAGGCGCTTTCCGACCGCAGTCGATCCTGTGAAGGTCACTTTCCGCACCCGCGAATCCGCGATCAAGGCCTCACCAATCGCCGGCGCATCCAAACCTGTCACCACATTGAGCACCCCCGCAGGGAACCCTGCTTCAATTGCCAGATGAGCCAATTTCAAGGCTGTCAGAGGTGTTTCTTCGGAAGGCTTGATCACAACACTGCATCCAGCGGCAAGCGCTGGTGACACTTTCCGTGTGATCATGGCGAGCGGAAAGTTCCACGGTGTAATCGCGACCACAACACCGACCGGTTGTTTGGTCACGAGCAGACGCTGTGTCGGCTGATGCGCTGCGATGGTTTGGCCATAGATGCGTTTTGCCTCCTCAGCAAACCACTCGACAAAGCTCGCACCATAGTTCACCTCGCCCCGGCTTTCGGCGAGTGGCTTACCCATTTCTAAGGTAATTAACTGCGCCAGAGCCTCTTGTTCAGACAGGATCAGTTGATGCCACCGTCTTAATACTGCGGCACGTTCCTTCGCGGTCCGTTTGGCCCATCCTGATTGCGCGGTATAGGCTGCGTCGACAGCGGAGAGTGCATCGGTCGCTGACAAATCAGCCACTTGAGCGATGGTCTGCCCTGTGGCCGGGTTTTCAACCGCAAAGGTCGCGCCTGAGGAGGCCGCCACCCAAACGCCGTTGATGCAGGCATTGGTGTGTTCAATCATGTGTTCAGTCCTATCCAAAGGTGACAATCTGACGAACCGCCTCACCGCGCGCCAGACGCTCCATGGCCGCATTGATGTCAGAGAGGGTGATGCGATGAGAAATCAGCCGATCCACGGGTAATCGCCCTGCACGAAACATGGCCAACCAATTTGGAATGTCTCGTGATGGGACAGATGAGCCCACATAAGAGCCCAACAAGGCGCGCTCCTCAGTGACCAGTGTGGCAGCCTGGAGCGACAGACGATCGTTGGGATTGGGCAACGCCGCCGTCACGGTCCGTCCACCGCGTCGGGTTGCCCCAATCGCCAACTCAAGCGCTGGCATCACCCCTGCGAACTCAGCGGCTAGCTCAACACCACCCCGAGAGAGTGAACGGATCTGCGCCGTGGCTTCAGGATCACGCGCATCCACAAAATGATCTGCACCGAGTTGACCGGCGATCTCGGCCTTGGCCGGATTGGCATCCACAGCAATGACGGTGCGCGCACCACCTGCGCGCGCACCCAATAATGCCGCTAACCCGACGCCGCCCAGCCCAACAATCGCGACCTGTTCCCCCATGCGAAGCGCGGCCGTATTCAACACCGCGCCGCAACCGGTGAGCACTGCACACCCAAACACCGCCTGTAGCACCGGGTCCATGTCGGCATCAATCTTAACCAAACTTGCCCGATGACAAATCGCATAGTCCGCGAAGCAGGAGATCCCGAGATGATGCAAGATCGGCTGTCCGGCCACATGCACCCGAATCGCCCCCGATAACAGGGTGCCTTGCGAGTTCACCGCGAGACCAGGCTCACACAGTGCGGGGCGGCCTTCAGCACAGAGTGGACAGTGCCCGCAAGACGGCACAAAAACGAGTGCAACGCGGTCTCCCGGCGATAAATCACTCACCATCTCGCCACAGCGGACCACTTCCGCGACGCCTTCATGGCCCAAGGCAATCGGCGTCGGGCGTGGACGATCGCCGTTAATCACGGACAGATCAGAATGGCAAACCCCTGCAGCCAGGATTCGTACACAGACTTCTTCTGGCCCCGGAGGATCCAGTTCCGCGTTCACAATTTGAATCGGCTGCGTCTCCGTGTACGGACGCGGAATTCCCATCTGCGGCAATAAGGCTATGCGTGTCTGCACACCAACTCCTTCACTCGTTGAGACCTCACGAGGTCATCTTCTATTCACTCACCCGTGCGAGGCGCACTGATTCTGCGTGTCGCCCCATCATGACACAGAGGGTTACGGCACAGGCAGTTAAGACAACAGAGCTCTCCAAAGGTTCGCGCACAAACCAAGCTGAGAGTCCGAGCGTAATAAACACTTGGAGTAATTGCACCTGGCTGATCCGTCCCACGCCACCGGCTTGGAGCGCTGCATTCCAGGCAACAAATCCCAAATACATAGAAACGACCCCTAAGCTCACTAACGCAGAGAGGCTTGAGAGCGGACGCGCCCAGAAGAATGGTGGCCACCACAACACCGTGATCAGTAGAGACAGGGGAAGCATCAACACGACCATCCAACTGATCACCCACCATCCTGGTCGCCCCCGCGTCCGTCGGTTTGACAGCACGTACCCAAGCGATGCACAGGCGGCTGCACTGAGCACCCAGAAATCGCCAAGTGCCCACGAAATGCCCTCCTTCCACACCACGAAAGACACCACAATCGTTGCGCCTAGGGCCGCCCAGCCCCAGAAGGCGGGACTACGGATTTCCCCCAAGAGGACGCGCGCCCAACTCAACGTCATTAAGGGTAAAAGACCAAGTACGACAGCGCCGTGAGATGCCGGGACCGTCTGCATCGCCAGAGCAATACAGAGCGGAAAGCCAAACACCAGCAGTAAACCGCTGAGCACCAAATCCTGACGCTCTGCGGCAGTGGGCTGAGCACGATGCCAGAGTAGAAGAACACTGATTCCAAGGCCTGCGGCCACAACACCACGAAACCCAGTGATAAACACACTTGAAAAATCAGCCAATGCGATCACTGTGGCAGGTAAGGTGATCGAAAAGCAGGTAATTCCAATCAGCGCCACGGCATAGGGCCATCGACGACGATCAGCCACTGTTGAGGACGCAGCCGCATCGATGGCCGGTGACGAGGAGCACGGAGAAACATTACGCATGACCGCGAGCATGGCGAATTCCAAGCCAAAGCACCAGCGTCTTTCGCAACAGGCGTTGCCGGCTGTCAATGCTGTTGTGGCTGACAGCATCTATGCGTGGGGGTTGACGGATCGACTCTATCGACTCAGTGTCCCCGCCTACCAGTACAGTCCGTCAGATTGGATCGACCACCAATTCTATGGCGTCTTTGACGGTGAGCTTAGCGCTGTGTTGGTGCTCACTGAGCAGGCTTCGGTGGCGCCGAATTTAGGGAAAATCACCTTGATTCATGGGCTGTATGTCAACCAAGCACACCAAGGTCAGGGGCTGGGCCGAGCTCTCATCGAGACCGCGATGCAGTGGGGGCAAGCACATGACACGACAGGGCTCTATGTCAAAGCGCATGCGACTGCCGTCCCGTTTTTCCACCATCTTGGCTTCCAGCCGTTACCCATCGAGGACCCTGAACGAGAGTATCCACACCGTTTATGGCGTCCGTTCTAGGGGGCACTCCCCTGTTCTCGTGCCACCTTGGCGCGAATTGCGTGCACGATTTCCGGTCGCGTCGGTCCTTCAAGTGCCGCCAGGGTCGCCCGAATCTCCGCTTCGATGCGTGGTAACTCGGCTTCGAGTTGAGCGGCGGCGGCCTCTGCTCGCGCCGCTAGAGCGGACTGGCCAACATCAAGTTGGCGTAACTCCCGCGCAATCATCGCCTCCATCTGCGCATTCGTCAGTGCCAGAATCTGCGCTTGTTCAGCGATGTCTCGCTCCCACCAGACAGCCGGAGCCTCAGCAATCGCAGTCATGGGCAGACAGAGTGCGCACACGATCTTCGGAAGGGTTTTCCAATCTTTCATAAGCTTGGTATCGTCACCAGTTTAGAAAACATAAGGATCATCCCACAATGCGCATTGGATTTGTCGGCCTCGGAACCATGGGGTTACCGATGGTGCGCCACCTTCAGAAGGCAGGCCATGCGCTTTGGGTCTATGCGCGCCGCCCCGAGGTGTTCGATACCGTTGCCGCTGACGTCGTGTCTCAAGGTGCAACCGTCTGTGCCTCCGTCTCCGAGTTAGCAATCGCAAGCGAGTTGGTGATTACCAATGTCATTGACACCACAGATGTCGAATCCTTGTGCCTTGGATCCGAAGGTATTTTTGCCCATGCGGCGCCAAACACTGTGGTGATGGACCACAGCACCATTGATCCAGAAGCGACAAAGCGACTGGCCTCACGGGCAGAACACGCGGGCCTGTTGTGGGTAGATGCCCCTGTCTCCGGCGGTGTTTGGGCTGCTGAGGCTGGCACTTTGTTGACCCTCTTGGGTGGATCAGAGGCAGCTGTGTCGCGGGTTCTTCCAGTGCTGTCTGCATACACCAAAACGCAGCATCATGTTGGCCCAGCTGGACATGGCCAAATTGCAAAGCTCTGCAATCAGATCGCTCAAGTGGTCACCATTCAGGGAGTGGCAGAAGCAGTTCACTTTGCCCGACTCCAGGGCAGTGATCCAGAACGTGTGTTAGAGGCGATCATCGATGGCATGGGCGGGAGTCCGATGATGCGGCTGTTGGGCCCGAAGATGGTCGCGAATGACTTCAAAGCGGGCATCCAGTTACGGCTGCATGCGAAAGATGCCGCCTTGGCCGTCGATGCCGCGTCCCGAGCCGGGAGTCAGTTACCGGCGACAGCCTTGGTCACCCACCACTATGCACAGTTGATGGCTCAGCATTTGGGCGATCAAGACACTGCATCACTGATTCGTCTCTTGGAGGACCTGCGTCCATGACCGTTGCAGCCAATCTCAGCCTGTTGTTCCAAGAGCGGCCACCGCTAGAGCGTTTTGCGGCTGCGCGCGCGGCCGGCTTTTCAGCAGTGGAGTTTCTCTTCCCCTATGACGTCGGGGTCGACGCGATCGCCGCAGCGCTCACACAACAAGAATTGGATCTGGTATTAATCAATGCACCACCCGGCAACTGGGCGGAGGGTGAGCGTGGGTTACTGGCAGACCCTGCGCAGGATGCGGCGTTTTGGACCTCTCTTGAGACTGGGCTCGCAGCGTGCGTGACCCTGAAATGCAACAAACTCCATGTGATGGGGGGCTGCCACGCCCTCCCCGACTGGGACATGATTGCCCAACGGCTAATGCGGGCGGCAGATCAAGCCGCGACGGTGGGCGTCACCCTCTTGATCGAACCGCTCAACACCCGAGATGTCCCAGGCTACTACCTGGCACACCAAGAGGCAGCTGCGACGCTGATTCGTCATGTCAATCGACCCAATGTGAAACTGCAGATGGATCTCTACCACTGCCAGATCATGGAGGGTGACTTGATGACAAAACTAGGGCGCTACAGCGATCTCATTGGACATATTCAGCTTGCCTCCGTACCCCAACGAAGCGAGCCTGATTTGGGTGAAATTCGGCTCGAAGCCTTGTGGCCACTCATTGAGGCGATTGGCTGCGATGTCTCCCTCGAATATCGTCCCAGCGGAAATACTGGGCTGGGATTAAAACGGCTGGCGAAGAATCTTCCGTTTCTCGGTCTCAATCCCGCTCAAATTGAGGCAACCTAAGGCGCTACAACGTGCGTGCTGAGATCTCCACGAGATAGGCGTGTGCCAGTGCCTGATGAAAGCGGCGCAAGAAGGCGTCTTCGCTAAGTTCAATCGCGTCTTCCGCCACGTGTGAACCGCTCGGTGCCTCAGCCAGCCGATGTGTTGCATCCATCCGAAACACGCGACCACCAGGTGCTAGAATGACCGGAAGTTGGTTTTCGTCATAAAACCGTAATTCACGCATACTGTGTCTCTCCGTCTACCCGATGGCCTATGGATTCTTTGAGGTGCCTAAATGGAAACCTTGGCAGTTGCCTTTACTCTGTTTTTGATTATTGATCCGCTGGGCAATATTCCAATCTTTCTGTCGGTCTTACAGCCTGTCGCTGCAGCCCGTCGCCGATTCGTCTTACTGCGAGAGCTGATGATTGCTCTCGTTTTGATGCTGCTCTTTTTGTGGCTCGGACCTGGGCTTTTACATGCCTTGAAGCTCTCACCGGAGGCCGTCTCGATCAGCGGTGGATTGATCTTACTGATCATTGCGATTCGGATGATCTTCCCCTCCCGTGGCGGCATCATGGCTGATGACGGTAGCGACGGTGAACCCTTAATTGTCCCCTTAGCCACACCACTCTTTGCAGGCCCCTCAATTCTCGCAACCTTAGTGCTGTTATCTGAGTCGACTCCGGAACGAAATGTGGATTGGACAGTCGCGATCTTACTTGCATGGGCGGCCAGTGCGCTGATCTTATCGGCTGGTTCAGTCTTGTACCGACTGCTCGGCCATCGTGGTCTCAAGGCGGTCGAGCGACTCATGGGAATGTTGCTGATTTCCATTGCGGTACAAATGTTATTGGATGGCGTGCGCATGGCGTTGAGTCACTGAGCCAACTCACCCACAAGACCCAGTGGATCATCAGAAAAGACGCCATCAACGGTGGTTTGATCGAGTCCTTGCAGGGCGGATGCGGTATTCACGGTGTAGTAATACACGGGCAGATCCAAAGCGTGCACCTGATCCACCTCAGCCTGAGTGGCACCGTCGATGCATAGATGCACACTGGCAAGCCCATGTTCGCCCGTCAACATCGGTCGCAGTTCATCAAATCGGTGCGCTGCGATGGCAAAGCTACAGCCCAAGAATCGTCGCTTCGCGAGCATGACGGCATCCCAGGAGAAAGACGAAATGCGAATCTGTCGTGGATCTAATCGTGAGGCCTCGACCGCCCGAACGGCAGCGAGCACGGCCCGCTCTACCTCTCGATCATGCACCTTGATCTCCAAATGCACGAACAAGTCATAGTCAGCCGCCAGATTAAAGTAGGCGGTCGCATTAGGGATGGTGGTGGGCCCGTCCGCTTCCGGTCCGTTGACCACATACTGGGCTAGCTGGGCTGAGGTTTGCGACAGAACCGTTCCAGGGCGTCCAGTGAGCCTCGCCAAGGATTCATCATGGAACACCACAGCCACATCATCTGCTGCAACAGAAATGTCGCATTCAACCTGTTTAATACCAAAGCGACCTGCGTAATGCAGGCCCGCGAGGGTATTTTCTGGCGCACGTTGCGCGGCGCCGCGATGCCCAATCACAATCACACCCAGTCCTCCACATGGCCAGAGTGACAGAACAACATGACAAATCGCGTACAGCATCTCACGATTCCAGATCAAGCACTTCGCGAACGGGCGCTCAACGGTCTCGATGCCGGCGATGATTACGGGCGTTGGCGCACTGCCTTTCCAGTCTTAGACGAAATTCAAATGGGCCAAGGAGAAACCCAGAGTACCTTAATTGATCACTGTCGGGTGGGTGCTTGGAATCTGGAACGTGGTGCGCATTGGCAGGCCGCGGCTGAATTGATTCTTGACCAGGGACTCGACATCTTACTGGCCAGCGAAATGGATCTCGGGATGAGTCGGACAAACCAGTGCCATACCACGCAGGCACTGGCTGAGGCGCTTGGCTGGCACTGGGCTTACGCAGTGGAATTTATCGAGCTCGGTACAGGCTCACCATGGGAGCAAAATCAGCCAGATCCGGGCACCACAAACCGTTGTGGGCTGCACGGGAATGCCATTCTCAGCCGCTACCCACTAGAGCACATTCGCATGATCCGATTCCCTGCCTCGGATGGCGCCTGGTGGCATCGCCGCTGGGATGAACCACGACTAGGCGGTCGAATGGCGCTGATTGCGCAAATCTCATCCGCCTACGGCCCGATTCAACTGGTCTCTACCCACCTGGAGTCGAATGCCCACCCCAATCAGCGCGCGAATCAAATCAGCGATCTCTTAACCGCCCTCGAGCCATCGATGCCCATAATTTTGGGTGGCGATCTCAACACCAGCACTTTGGACACAACGTCTCTTTCCGATGTTTTCCGGAGGCGCCAAGACCTCGCACGCAATGATCCTACCCGGTTCATTCAACCAGAAGCCCATGAACCCCTGTTCGCGATTCTCGCCAATGCAGGCTATCGAAAGGGAACCGCGAATACACACGAGCCGACACAACGGCCTCGCGAGCGGGGCTATCCAAAGCCACCGCTTGGACGCATCGACTGGTTCTTCATTCGTGGGTGTCTTGCAGAGCGGCCACGCACGCAGCCCGCAGTCAATACAGCGGGAGAAACACTCTCCGATCATGATTTGATCATCACAGACATCGTTTTGCGTTAGCAGGTGCATCACAGCTCTACGACCATCCAATTGTCGGGTCGTATTTACATGCTGCGCCGCAGAGCGTTTTGATGAAGCGGTATCCATCCATTGAGGAGGCCGTGATGCGTGACACCATGCCACAAGGATCCCATGCGACTGAGATCCACAATTCCATACTGGGCGCCCAATTGTGGCCTCTTGAAGAGGCAAGCCAATCCCACTGGCCGACACACAGTTGGGAGCATGATGATCTGGAGGACTTTCTAAGGAACCACTGCCCGGAACATCTAGAGCTGACTGACACCCCAGACACCGACTGGGACCATGTCGCCATGGTCGATATTCTCGGGTATGAAGATGCGCATGTGCATCATCTCGAAGCGCTCGGGCTTGACCCTTCCTCCTGACGGACACAGCGCCAAACGGTTGTCACCTGATCAGGCTGAATCTGATCCGGTGACGACTCGAGCTTTCTTAAAAATTCTGGGCGAAAGGTGACATCACCCATACGTCCGGACAATTTGTCGAGATGAAAAAACCGTGAATACAGAATATTCACGCGACGAGAGGCCATGGTCACCATGGCTTGTGTGTTCACCACTAACTCGAGTGGATCCATCTCCCCCAAGCGTGCATGAGTCCAGTTGACCGCTTGGTCACCGACCACAAAGGTCAAGGGGTCACGTGAGGGGTCACGATGTTGACACTGCCAAGTTTCCGCGATCGCTGGCGAACCAAAGCTCAACACACTACAGATGATGAAGACACGCATACCTTTTCCCCCTGGCACACTTATCGACGCCTCAGCGCACAACTTGATTCGACCATGGATCGCTTGTATCTGATCCGCTTCCGTGGCAGGTTAATTAGACCAAGGTGGTAATCCAAGACAAGGACCGTCACTCACCCGATTTTCGGAGCCAGTGATGACCAACAACGATCCTGAAGTACTTTACCAAAATCCCTTTCTGATGACGCCTGAGGAATTCAAAGCCTGGTGGTCACGCCTTGATGCCACCTCGGCACCAGAACATCTCACACCTCCAGACATTATCTATCTCGGATCACCCAGCGAAGTCGCCGACACCGACTGTTAGTGAGGGCGCCTCTGGTCACGATAACGGACCAACGGTGTGCTTGCGGGTAAGTACAGTGGATGCTTTGGCATCCCCGCGCGCGTAATGCCGAAGCAAAACGCATTCGAATCGGATGCGCAAATCGCGTCAAGATCCGGATGTCCGCGGCCGAGGGCACCCCACATCCAAAGACGTGCCTTTGATTGCGCAAACCACCCATGAAAACGTGCCCAATCAGCCTCGGTCCACCGCCCCTCGGTTTTGACAACTGCCTGAGGCGTCACTGAAATCAGCGACCACAAATTCAGCATCACCAGCGCTGCAAACCCCTGCGCGTCGAGCAAACGCATCACACGACGCACTGTAGGATCATTCTCCGTGGCACCCGCACGCGATGGATTCAGGCCCACAGCCAGCATTAGTGGCCCCTGACCCCAGCGACGCGTGAGGCACAGCCGATGCGTCAAGGTCGCATCAAACGCCGCCGTGGATTCAAGGATCTGGCGTGAATCCATGCGCGGTGATGGCGCGAATCGCCAGATCTTCGTCTTGATCCGAGGTATCACCCGTGACACCTAATGCCCCGATGACTGCACCCGAGGGGTCACGAATCAGAACGCCCCCAGGAACAGGTACTAATGACCCATCCGCCAAGGCATTCATCGCCTGAATAAAATAGGCCTGCGCCTCGGCACGCTCGCCGAGTTTACGGGAGCCGACTCCCATCAGTACTGCACCCCGTGCCTTCCCTGTCGCTAAATCGACCCGAATTGGCGATGCGCCATCTTCGCGGGCCGATGCGATGACATGCCCGCCTGCATCAACCACCACCGCGGTCATCGGTTTCAAATCAGAACGCGAGGCGGTCTCTGCGAGAATGGTCTGAATTAACCCTTGCGCGTGAGCGAGCGTCAGCATGTGTATGTCTCCTGATTAAAGAGCACGCATGATCGCACACTCAGCACAGCCGTGCCTCGCCCTCTGATCGCGAGATCACTAAAATTTCCGACCGACTACACAAAAAGTGTTGACCGCAGGCATTGACAAAACAGTTGTCCACGCAAGCTGTGGATAACTCTTTGGATATTTTTTGGGAGGACTGGAAATCCCCTGTAATGACGAGGCTTTGACCGGCTGCTCAAAATTTGAGCAATAAAATTTAATCGATTAAAATCAATTTTTTACCGGATAATCATCAAGCGAAAACACAAAAAATTTCGCTAACATACGGGAATTTATTTTCGCCAGTTGCACTTAGTGCTTGTGGACATTCAGTCCGCATGGTATCCGAAAAGATCCAGTAATATAGAGTTCGAACCCATGGAACAGACCCTCACCGCGGCCTTACTTCCAGAGATCGATTTGTACTGCGAGCGAGAGACCGCAGCCTGGTTGGATGAACCACTCGGCCTGGCGAGTAATGGTGCGTTTTTAGTGGCTGCTTGGGTAAGTGCTCGCTCTGGTGCGAGACCGCACACGGCCAGTGTCCTGTGGTTGATTGCGCTCTTGGCCGCGATCGGCATCGGCTCTGCATTGTTTCATGCGACGGCGACACGCTGGGCGTTGCTCATGGATGTGATCCCGATTCAGCTCTTTATCCTTAGTGCGCTCATCCTCTTGATGCGAACGCAACTTAGCCTCTCGATCCGGCTCACTGCAACGCTCGTCATTGTGTTTGTAGGACTGTCGGCATTGCTACCGAGCCATTGGCTGAATGGCTCTGCTGGATACCTTCCTGCCTGGGTTGCGCTCGCAACGATCACTTGGCTCAGTCAACAAGGGAATGCCCGTCGTTGGCTCCTGCGCGCAACGCTTCTATTTCCAGTGTCCCTCACCTTCAGAACGCTCGATTTGCCAGTCTGCGACGCGCTCCCCTTTGGCACGCATTTTTTGTGGCACCTCTGTAACGCGGCAGTCCTTTGGATGGTGATCGAAGCTGTGAAGATCAGTTCTTGCAGCGCGAACCAGCCCGAAAAATTACACACACAGATTCCATTTACGCACAATTTGCAGAATAATCCGCACCCTGTGGAAAGGAAGCACTCATGAGAATGAAACCATCAGAATTCAAAGCGTGGCGGAAGCACCTGAAGCTCACGCAGAAAGATGCTGCCCAAAAGCTTGGTCTGAAATCCCGCATTATTCAGTACTATGAGAAAGGCGAACGCAATGGGGATAAGTTCGAGATTCCACGGGCGATTGAGTTGGCCTGCTACGCAATCACCTTAGGCGTCGAACGCTATCATGGGCCTGAGCCCAAAAAATCGGGAAAGAAAAAAGCTGAGGACGATCCGGCTTAATATTTGACTTTAGTCTCAGGCATCGTGAGACTTCCGCCGGAGGGAGATTCATGATGCTAATGACTCGGGCGCTTTGGTGTGTCTTGGCCAGCGGAGCTGGCTTATTCGCAACGGCATTTTATATGGAGTACGTGATGGGGTTGGTCCCCTGCGCACTCTGCCTCGCGCAACGCATTGCGCTTGGCCTCACCCTCTTTGCAACCGCCTTAGTTCTCATCACCCCGCATTGGGGACGCGCCATCTCCGCGTTCTTGATGTTGATCTTCGCTGGGTTGGGGGCCGCATTGGCTGGACGTCAGGTCTGGTTGCAATCACTCCCTCCAGATCAAGTTCCCGACTGTGGGCCTGACATTTATTTCATGCTGGATCGATTCCCACTCACAGAATCCATCCGCGCGATGCTGCTCGGCACCGGAAACTGTGCGGAAGTGCAATGGACCTTCCTCTCGTTATCGATCCCACAGTGGACACTGGTGTGGTTTATCGCCTACGCCCTTGTTGGGGGGCTCGCCTTAGTCATCACATTACGCCAGGCGCCAAAGGCGTTGTCGGTCTAATCGAGAGGTTTCGTGCAAGTCAGCATCGTCCGGTGACGGTACAGTGTTGCGAACCCCCTCCAACTCCCCAAGGAATAGCGCGCCGTCGCAACCGTTGAGCCAGATGGCGTGGTCTAGGCCCAATCGGAGCGTGTAGGCGGGATTCGAATCAAACGCAATCGAGAGGCCGTCAGTCTGCGGAACGATGGCTGGCCACAGCCAGCCATCAAAGCCTATAAACGCGCTAGATCGCGGCCTTCTCATCCATCTCCTGAGGGAGAATGAGATTCAGAATAATGGCCAAAAATGCAACTGGCAGCAGCCCCGAGGTCAACAGTACCTTCAATGTTGCAGGCAAATGTTGCAGTGCCGAGGGGACCGCTTGCAGACCGAGGCCAATTGAGAGTGACACGGCAAGAATCACCATGTTTCTGCGCGACCAGACCACATCGCTCAGCATATTGATCCCAGCCGCGACGACCATGCCGAACATGACAATCACACCGCCACCCAAGACTGCAATCGGCATGGAGGAAATCAACGCGCCTACCTTTGGAATAAGCCCACAAAGGACGAGAAATACTCCACCAATGGTCACGACCATTCGACTCATGATGCCGGTCAATGCGATCAATCCCACATTTTGACTAAAGGAGGTATTTGGTAGCCCGCCAAACACGCCTGCGACCGCAGTCCCTAACCCATCCGCATAGGTACCACCCGCGAGCTCTTTGTCTGTCGCTTCTCGACCTGCTCCCCCTTTGGTGATTCCGGAAATATCGCCAACCGTTTCGATGGCGCTCACAACGCCCATGAGGCACATACCGAGGATGGCGGCCACATTCAGCTCAAACCCATATCGAAAAGGATCTGGGACCGCAAACCACGCGGCACGTTCGATGGCTGCAAAGTTCGCCATTCCCATGGGAATCGCCACCAGGTAACCGGCGATCAACCCAATCAATACAGCAGCAGTCGACAACATTCCCTTTGCAAAAAATTTAAACCCTAAGGCAACAAACACGACAGTCAGGGCTAAGAACCAGTGATTCAGCCCACCGAACTCAGGCTTACCTATCAACGGAACACCACCCGCCGCATATTGGATCCCAACAGGAATCAGTGCGAGACCGATCGCGACCACCACTAATCCAGTGACCAGTGGAGGCAGCCAATGCCGAATCTTGCCGATAAACGTGCCAAGAAAGGCATGGAACAAACCACCAATGACAATCCCACCAAACAGCGCGGCCAAGCCCGACGTTTTGACGATGGGGATCATCACAGGGATGAACGCAAAACTAGTGCCTTGCATAATCGGAAGTCGAGCACCGACTTTCCCCAAACCCACCGTCTGAAACAAGGTGGCAATCCCTGCAAATAACATCGACATCTGGATTAAATACACCAAATCGGCGCTACCGAAGGCAAACCCTGCAGCCAAACCGACAATGATCGCGGGGGTAAAGTTACTGACAAACATCGCCAAGACGTGTTGTAACCCAAGCGGAATCGCCTGGCTCATCGGTGGAATGGCATCTGGATCCCGCAATTGCGCGGCGGTTAGGTGACTGTCACTCATCATTACTCTCCTCGAGGGTTTCCCTCTGTCATTATTCTTTCAGTGTGGGACGGGCCCACTGCGACGTTGTCGCGGATCCACAGATGTGGATTTCGTTTGGATTAGCTGCTCAACGGCCACTGCAGGTCCACACCGGTCCCAGGCTCGAAAAACATCTCCTCGCAATTTGGCTCTTGTCCGTGGCGATCAATCACTAAAAACCGTTGCGGCTGGGTGACCAGCAATGGGTGGTGCCAAACACCGGCGTGATAGTTCACCCCCTGATCTCCACGCGCCCAGAAGGCGCGAACACGGTCCGCTCGCGGCGACGTGGCAACGACCACCAACCAAGGATGGGGGTCTAGCGGCATAAAGGCCTGACTGCCGTAGGGGTGGCACTCCACCATCCGAATCGTCAAGGGACGGGGACGTCCCAGAAAAAAGCTCACAATGGGGTGCGCATCGGTTCCCCTGAACTGCAACGAACAGAGGTCGTGCACCCGCGTGGTGAATCCGTCGTTGATCTCAAACGCCGTCGCACCCTCAACTTGCAAAACATCGCCAAATGGCGCAAAGGCCTCCGGCGTCAGCGGTTCAGGCTGGATCACCAGGAGACTCATGCGCTCACTCCAAAGACCCGCAACCGAGAAATGCCACCATCTGGGTAGGTATTGAGTTTCACATGGGTGACTACCCCCGTGGTTGTACATGCGACTGGATGAATCGCATCTGCAGTCAAGGGAGTCTGTCCAAACACTTCTGGCCAAAACATCGCCTGCGTCACCAGGGCATCCCGACCCAACGCGGGCATCGCCGCCGCCTGCAAAGAACAGGCACTCGGGAAGTTCCCCTTAAAGTGCGCAGTATCAATTTCCACCCGAGAAATCCGACCAGGAATCCCCAACTGGACGATAATCCACTCATTGCCAGGGACTCGACGGCGCGCGGTTTCCCAACCATCCCCCATGTTGACACCACGCCCAGGAGTCAACATGACCTCAGGGTTGCCATAATGGGCATTGGAATACGCAATGACTCGGCTTCCGTGTAACAGGCTTGAGAGCTCAAGCTCAGTCCCAGGTGCAACCGCTGGCGCAACAGGCGTCCCATAGACACGCAACCGGGCCACCCCACCATCCGGATAGATCTTTAAACGAATCCATTGAATTGGTGCCTCGCAGGGCTTGGCGTCAAACAGATGCTGCCGGTCACCACCGAGACTAACCTCACCCAAGAGACTGACCCAGTCAGACGCATCCGTCGGCGGTGTGTCACCGACCGCACCCTCAATTTCAGCACCAGGCGGAAAATTTCCGGTGAAGTGACGAGTGTCGATATCAAATCCAGCGATTCGCCCAGGCACCGCGAGACGAATCACACACCAATCAAAGCCACCACTGCGCCGACGCCGAGACTCCCAGCCGTCCATCCATTTGCCATTCTCATCATATTTACCAGCCACGAACACCGGATCGGCATCCTGAATCAGACGCGACATCTCCGCAAAAAAGTCATCGCTGCACGCGACGGCCTCCGCACCCAGTTTGGCACTGGCGAGATTGATGGCATTGGAATAAGGATGTTGCTCATGCATGTGCTAACGCCTCCAATCGTAACCGTGCAATGCGATGCACTTGGTGCAGCGCCGTTTGAAATTCCGTTTCCCGGTCGTGCTCAACCCGCTGCCGAAACGCCTGCAAAATATCGGTCCGGTGATACCCTCGGACGGCAAAAATAAAGGGGAATCCGAAGCGCTCTAAATACCGTGCATTTAACGCTTGAAACTCTGCCAGCTCATCAGCCGTGCACTGATCAAGTCCCGCGCCCTTCTGCTCTGCTTGCGAATGCGCAGTCAATGCAGCTAGTGCCAAGCGCCCAGCGAGATCTGGGTGCGCTCGCAGTAATTCCAGCTGCACGTCAGTGGATGCCGCATCCACAACCGCTTGCATTGTCTCTGCCAGACCCTCAGCAGACACACCCACCTCTGTGGTGTCGAAAACCGCCTCTGCGACCCAAGCCGAATGCTCATAAATGGCCCCGAAACGCGCAACAAAGGCGTCACGATCCAGCTTGGTGGGATACGGTGTCATGAGGCACTCCCGGGAGCAGGTACTTGCGCGGCAAAGTGCCGCGCCAAATCAATGCGACGACACACCCAGACGCGATCATGCGCCAACACATAATCGAGGAAACGCTGCAATCCAGCAAAGCGTGCAGGTCGCCCAATCAACCGACAGTGCAAGCCGACAGACATCATTTTTGGAGCGGTCTCACCTTCGGCATACAGCACGTCAAAGGCATCGCGCAAATAGGTTTCAAATTGTTCCGCGGTATGGAATCCCTGCGCGGTCGCAAACCGCATATCGTTTGTATCCAAGGTGTACGGCACCACCAAATGCGGCCGCCGTGTCTCCAGTCGACTCCAAAACGGCAGATCATCCGAGTAATCATCGGCATCGTATTCAAAATGTTCAAACTGATTGACCAGAGCTCTGGTGTGTTCACTGGTCCGGCCGGTATACCACCCCGCCGGTTTAGCGCCGGTGAGCTGCGCATGAATCTCGATGGCCTGTTCCATATGCGCCCGCTCGTCCTCACGGCTGAACCCGTCGTAGTTGATCCAGCGGTAGCCGTGGCTTGCGATTTCGTGTCCATCTTTGAGCATTTGCTCAACCACCGCTGGATGACGCGCCATCGCCATGGCCACACCAAATACCGTTAAGGGGACACCACGCGATCGGAATAGCGACAGGATGCGCCACACCCCGGCCCGGCTCCCATATTCGTAGATTGATTCCATCGACAGGTGCCTGCGTCCGACAAAGGGCGCCGCACCGATGATCTCTGACAGAAACACCTCACTCGCAGGATCCCCATGCAAGATGGTGTTCTCGGCACCCTCTTCATAATTCAACACAAACTGCACTGCGACCCGAGCCTGTCCAGGCCAGGTCAATTGTGGCAGTTGATCGGCATAACCGATGAGATCGCGCGGATAGTGTGCCAAAGTGACGCCTTATCAAACAAAACAAAATGGATTATCCAATAAAACACCCTGACCACTATCAATTTTTAGTTGATAATCCAATGTTCAATTCGGACTAATCCAGATCGACACACTGAGTAGACTGGCCGACGGACAATCGCACGAGGATTAGGGCATGGCCGACTATTGGATGGACTGGGCAAGCTTACTGCTACGGTGGCTACATGTAATCACTGCCATCGCATGGATTGGGAGCTCATTTTATTTTGTGTGGCTCGACCTATCCCTGCGGAAACGTGAGGGCTTGACCGAAGGTGTGCACGGAGAATCTTGGTCTGTGCATGGGGGTGGTTTCTACCACGTCCAAAAGTATCTCGTGGCCCCAGCGCAAATGCCGCCAGAGTTGCATTGGTTCAAATACGAAAGCTACGTCACCTGGATCAGCGGCTTTAGCCTATTAGTTGTCACCTACTACTGGGGTGCCTCAGCCTATTTGATTGATCATGGCGTTGCTGTCTGGAGTCCTCTGCAGGCGATTGGGTTATCGCTGCTCGGTCTTATCTTGGGCTGGCTTGTCTATGATGGACTGTGTCGAAGCCCGGTGGGGCGACATCTGCCGACCCTTGCAATCACCGTCTTTGTCTTGATTCTGCTCGCCAGTTGGCTGTTCAGCCAAGCATTTAGCAGTCGCGCGGCGTTATTGCATGTCGGTGCCATGGTGGCCACCTGGATGACCGCGAATGTGTTTTTCATCATCATCCCGAATCAAAAAAAGGTTGTCCGCAGTTTAGAAGCTGGGGAAGCACCCGATCCTGCTCTGGGACAGCAAGCGAAACAGCGCTCGACGCACAACAACTACCTCACGCTTCCAGTGCTATTCATGATGCTCTCCAATCACTACCCGATGACATTCGTTGGCGAACAGCTCTGGATCTTAGTCGCCCTCGTAGTGCTGATTGGCGGAATCGTCCGTGACTATTTCAACGCCTCACATGCGGGTGGACATGGCTGGCGGATTCGTTGGCAATGGCCTGCGGCTAGCGTCTTGACAATCCTCCTTGCGGTTTGGGCAATGCCACCCAGTCTCACCAATGCCACTGCTGACACGGTAGTCACAGACGCCGAGGCATTACAGCTGGTCACAACACACTGCGCAGGGTGCCATGCCGCTCAGCCAACGCAACTCGGATTCACCACTGCACCCAAAGGGGTGATCCTGGAAACCCTCGAGGAGATCGACCGGTATCGGGCACAAATCTACAGCCAAAGTGTCGCCAGCCAAGCCATGCCGCTTGGGAACATGACACAAATGACGCAGGCAGAACGCGCGCGTTTGGGCGCCTGGATTCAGGCTCAGTAACGCATGCATGCGGTCAGCGATATCGACATCTTCTGCCGCGTCGTTGAGCTGGAGAGTTTCTCTGAAGCAGGCCGAGACCTCCGCATCTCCACAGCAGTCGTCAGTGCGCGCATTCAGAAGCTCGAAGACAAACTCGGTGTTCGTTTACTCAATCGCACCACGCGCTCGGTGGGTGTCACGGAAGCGGGTGCGCTGTATTACACCACCTGCCGAGAGGTGACCGAGCGTCTTAAAGAAACTGAAGCCCACCTCGAGTACATGAAGGATAAACCTCAGGGGATCATAAAGATCAGTGCTCCCTATGCCCTAGGGCGGCGGGTGATTGCGCCGTTACTGGCCGAGTTCAAGGCCGCCTATCCACATGTCGAGTGCCGCCTGGATGTCACAGATCGAGTCGTGAACCTTGTCGATGACCACATCGATCTCGCCATCCGCCAGGGGGTGCTGCCTGACTCCTCATGGGTGATGCGGCGGTTGGTGCCAGATCATCGGATCACCGCGGCGAGCCCGGACTACTTGGCGCACCATCCCCCACTGACCCACCCTGATGCGTTAAAGAGCCATCAATGTCTGCTACTGCGCTTCCACGGATCAACACGGTTTCACTGGCAATTTTTAATCGATGGCCGGGTCACCTACAAAAATGTGCATGGCGACCTCGACAGCTCGTCGAGCGAGATCTTAACGGCCTGGGCCAGTGCCCACTTGGGTGTTGTACAGCAAAGCTTGTGGACACTGAATCATGCAATCACCGCCCGGCAACTGGTACCCGTCCTGACGCCCTTCGAACTGACAGGGCTTTACGTGCATGCACTGACCCCGGAGCGCAAGAGCCGTACCTTGAAGGTGGACCTGCTCCTCGATTACCTCGAAGCGCGCTTGCAAGCGCATCCGATTACGCAACGCGTGATTCACTATAAACAGTATGGAGTGCTGGAATGATCACCTTATCCACTCACGTTCTTGACACTGCGCGCGGCACTCCCGCCGCGAACTTGTGCCTCACCCTCGAGCGGCTTGCCCCGCAGCCACAACAGCTCGGAGTCTTTACAACGAATGCCGATGGTCGTGTCGCAGGAGGCCTGTTACCGCACGAGCAGGCGATTCCTGGCCAGTACCGGATTCGGTTTGAAGCAGGCGCCTATCTTCGACAGCATGGCGAAGCGCTTCCCGACTTCCCATTTCTCGACAGTATTCCGATTGAGTTCGGCATCACCGTCGATGGGCATTACCATGTGCCCTTGTTGTTAAGCCCCTACGGCTATTCCACCTACCGGGGTAGCTAGCGAAGGCGAGACGCGTCGAGCAGTCCACGGTCGACAATAAAGCGAATAATGGTGTCGAGCCCCTCGCCAGTTTTCATGTTTGAGAACACCACAGGGGCGTCGCCACGCATTCGACGCGCATCTCGATCCATCACTTCAAGCGATGCACCGACAAGCGGTGCGATATCAATCTTATTGATCACCAAGAGGTCGCTTTTCGTGATTCCCGGACCGCCCTTTCGCGGAATCTTATCCCCCGCTCCCACATCGATCACATAAAGGGTTAGATCCGACAACTCTGGGCTAAAGGTCGCGCTTAGGTTGTCGCCGCCTGACTCGACGAGGACTAACTCGAGCCCTTCATGGGTCGCAACCAACTGATCAATCGCCTGCAGATTCATGGAGGCATCTTCACGAATCGCGGTATGGGGACAGCCCCCGGTCTCTACCCCCGCGATGCGATCCGACGGCAACGCAGCATGACGCGTGAGAAAATCTGCATCCTCACGGGTATAGATATCATTGGTGACAACCGCCATGTTGTAGCGTGAACGCAGCGCTTCACAGAGCTTCAGTGTCAGCGCCGTTTTTCCCGACCCAACAGGGCCTCCAATCCCAACACGTAATGCATCCATAACAGCTCCTATGACCGAAATAATCTGGAATACTGGGTTTCATGCTGTGCACTGCGCAGACTCTGCATAAAAGCACTGTTTGTCCAAGGGTCCTCCGTCTGCACGGATCGGCCTGCCAACTCGACGAGTGCCGGTTTCAAGGCGGTCAACACCTGACTTAATGCGCGTTGTCCGAGGGGGACCGATTTGGCCGCAACACTCATCTGATTCTCTAACCAGGACCAACCAAATCCAAGAACCGCCACAGACTCCGGGATTCCCCAGTGGCGAGCAATCTCCGCGTAGCGACTCACCGCAGACACCGAACCCGCGGCAATCAATGGAAGGCCAAGACCTTCAGCCCAACGCGTGAGGGCCTGACCTAGTAGCAGGTCCTCCTGTCGCAACTCTCGGGTTTCGCGAGACGTAAGCAATCGCGCATTCAATTCAAGCCAATGCGCCTCGGTCGAGCTTCGCATCAACTGGCGTAACGCAACGCAGTCCAGTGTCCCCAACCCATAGCGCAGCATGCCAAGACACCACGCACGAAGACTCTCCGCATCCGTCACCTGACCAGCGTCAATGGCGGCCTCGAGCCCTTGACTAAACGCAAAGGCACCAATCGGCAATTGCGCTGAAAACAGTTGGAGACTGTTGACCACTGCATTGAGTTCGCTTGCCTCAGTCATGCGCGTGGCCGTGCGGACCGTTGGCATACGCCCCGACTTCCGGGGAAAACGGACGCTCCACAGACGAGACCTGCCCGCCCCAAGAGAGGCACAGTTGCTCTAACACATGATCCGGTAAAAACCAGAGCATCTGGTCACCAATCTCGAGTTGTGTGTGTCTGTTCCCAAGGTGGTAACACACCCGTGCAAAGCCCGCAGAGTCAAGTCCTGTGACCGCTGTTAACCGCTCTGGGGCGGCCACAATCCGTATCACCTGCCCAGCGGCATCGGCGAGCGCCAGACCGGCACGCAAGGTCTGCCCACGTGGAACCACGAGGCCAAAAGACGATCCATCGGGTCGGTCAATACAGACACGGCTCCGTTGCCGAAGGGCATACGGAAGCAGCACCTGCTCCTCCGTGGCTGGAACTGCTGTGTAGACTTGATCAAAGCACTGCATCGGTCAAAACAAGAAATACCGTTGTGCTAACGGCAGCTCATGTGCCGGTTCGCAATAGAGCAATTCGCCGTCTGCGCGCACTGCATAGGTTTGCGGATCCACCTCGATCACCGGTTGGCGCGTGTTTAAGACCATGTCGCGCTTTTGCACAGTTCGCGTGTTCTTCACAGCCACCAAACGTCGCCGAGTCTCAGCCATCCAAGGGTTCCCCTGCTCTAAGGACAGTGCGGAAACAAAGGTCACCGCTAGGCGATCGGCAGCAGCCCCAAGCGCCCCAAACATGGGGCGATAATGCACAGGCTGCGGGGTCGGAATCGAGGCATTGGCATCCCCCATCGGTGCCATCACAATCAATCCGCTCTTGATCACCAACGCAGGCTTTGTCCCAAAAAAAGCGGGCTTCCAGAGCACAAGATCCGCCAGCTTCCCCACCTCAATTGAGCCCACTTCATGTGCAATGCCATGGGTCACTGCAGGATTCATCGCATATTTGGCGATATAGCGGCGTGCTCGGAAGTTGTCATGCCAATCAGGATCCTCGGGAAGTGCGCCAAACTGCATTTTCATCTTGTGTGCAGTCTGCCAAGTCCGCGTGATGACCTCGCCAACACGACCCATGGCTTGAGAGTCTGACGCGATCATACTGAAGACCCCCCAGTCATGCAGAATATCCTCGGCAGCGATGGTTTCCTTCCGAATTCGCGAATCTGCGAAGGCCACATCCTCAGGAATCGCGGGTGACAAGTGATGGCAGACCATCAACATATCTAAGTGTTCATCCACGGTATTCACCGTATACGGACGTGTTGGGTTGGTTGATGACGGCAAGACATTACTCAGCCCCGCGGCCTTGATGATATCTGGCGCGTGCCCGCCACCGGCGCCTTCGGTATGGTAGGTATGAATCGTCCGACCACCAATGGCCGCCAAGGTATCCTCAACAAAGCCACCTTCGTTCAAGGTGTCCGTGTGAATGGCCACCTGCACATCACATTTATCCGCGACTGACAAACAGGTGTCGATGGCCTGAGGGGTCGTTCCCCAATCTTCATGCAACTTAAGACCACAGGCCCCTGCCGCAATCTGCTCCTCCAGCGGCCCCGTCGCACTCGCGTTCCCTTTTCCGAGGAATCCCAGGTTCATCGGCTGCCCTTCGGTTGCGGCCATCATTAACTCAAGATGATGTGGCCCAGGCGTACAGGTGGTCGCATTGGTTCCAGTCGCAGGCCCTGTCCCACCGCCTAGCATGGTGGTAATCCCCGAGGCTAAGGCCTCCTCAATTTGCTGCGGGCAGATAAAGTGGATATGCGCATCCACACCACCCGGGGTCAGGATTTTTCCCTCACCGGCAATCACTTCTGTACCAGGACCAATGATCAAGGTCACGCCGGGTTGGATATCCGGGTTCCCTGCTTTGCCAATCCCGGCGATACGGCCATCCTTCACACCAACATCGGCTTTCACAATGCCCCAGTAATCCAAAATCAAGGCATTGGTAATCACTAGGTCCATGGCTTCAGCGCACGCCCGTTGCGATTGACCCATGCCATCACGAATCACTTTACCGCCGCCAAAACTGACCTCCTCTCCAGGAATCGCGAAATCTCGTTCTGGACTGATCCACAGGGCGGTATCACCGAGTCGAACGCGATCCCCAACGGTTGGGCCATATAACTCGGCATACGCTTGACGTGAAATGATCATACCGATTCCTCCTCAAGCGAGCCCATGATGCGCCCCTGAAACCCAATCACCACGCGATCCCCGGCCAACGCAACTAACTCCACCTCTCTGGTCTGCCCAGGTTCGAACCGAATGGCTGTCCCTGCAGGAATATTGAGCCGACACCCGCGCGCCACTGCGCGATCGAAAGTCAGAGCTGAGTTGGTTTCAAAAAAATGAAAATGTGACCCCACTTGGATTGGACGGTCGCCCGTGTTTGCAACCGAGACGCGACAGGTCTGCCGATCGACATTCAAGGCAATCTCGCCCTGTGCTGTTTGAATCTCACCTGGAATCATGCCAGCGCCTCCTGTATTGGGTGATGCACCGTGACAAGTTTGGTGCCGTCTGGAAAGGTCGCCTCAACCTGCACCTCATCAACCATCACAGCAATGCCTTCCATCACTTGGTCAACGGTCAGGACGGTCCGCCCTTTTGCCATCAGTTCGGCCACCGACAGCCCATCCCGCGCACCTTCCAAAATTTCTAGACTGATTAACGCAACCGCTTCTGGATAGTTCAGTTTTAGCCCACGTGCCAAGCGGCGCTCAGCGACGAGACCGGCGGTGTACAACAGTAATTTGTCTTTCTCACGGGGTGTCAATTCCATCGTGTTATGTCCTCCAAATACGCGGTGGTTGTACCGTTTGTCCCACGCACAGCGGGGTCCAAGCAGCCCATATGGATTCGAGATAGCGGCGGACCTGTGCGGCGTCATCGCCCAACACCCGCACCAGACCAAGTTCGGGAGTGACCGATGTCGCGCCACTGTCTACTCCAGCGGTCTCGCCGAGGTCACGCGCAAGATCGAGGGCTTCGGTCACCGTCTGCCCAACCGGGCAGACGTACCAGACCAACGCCATCACGGTATGTCCCGCCAAGCCAACTGGTGAAGACAGCACCTCAGGCGTCAGGCACATTTGATCTCGATAGATCGTCTGATCCCCACGCCGAATACACAAGGATTGCCGCAACTGACCACTCTGAAAAGGCGCATCAGACGCCCGTCGACCAAACGTAATCTGCTCCCAACCAACATGCCAAGCCGACGGCGCAACGGTCACCTCGATACTCTGATGGCCCCGTGCGCGATCAAAACAGATCGTGTCTTGTGGCAACCAAGCAAGCCCTGTTGCCTCTTCGAGCACACAATTCACCTGGGTACGCTGCCAACCGGCTGTCTGCCGAGCCCCGTACACTTTCCCTGCAGCGGGCGTCGTCACCAGCACCTGTGCCCGCTCAGCACAATGCATCGCTATCGACAAAGAATCACCGGTCACCAACCCGCCTGGCGGATGCAAGAGATAGCATTCCGCCCACTGTGGCGTCTGAAACAGACGCTGCACCCGCAGAGGGCCGCGATGACTGACCCTCACGAGTTGCGTCACACCGTGCCGGTCTCGCTGGAAACGGGCCCGCAATTCCGCAGGCCACTCGGCGGAGAGTGCCTCAGGCAACGGCGCTGAAGACCTCTCCACAGCACAGGCCCACTTCGCATCACACGCAATCGCTTCTTGTCTCATCACCGTCGTCTTTGCCAGAAGTATGCCAAGTTACGATCTCCCGCCAGGTGCGGTCTCGGCACATCAGTGCGGCCTGGCTCGCACCAAAGGAGTGCGCGATTCTCCGATCTGGTGCAATTGTCGCACCATGATTGACCGCTCCGTCTTGATGACAGGACTAGACAGTTGCACAGCATCCCGTCATAAAGCAGTGTCATCACCGTCGCTCTGGAGAGTCCATGATGCACACGTCGCTGTCCGTGCAAGGCCAAACTGTCCTCATTACCGGTGCATCTCGAGGCATCGGTCGTGGTTTAGCGCTTGGCTATGCGCAAGCCGGAGCTGACGTTCTTTGCCTCGCAAGGCCTTCAGAGGCGCTCTCATCACTGGTGAATACGATCAAGGCAGAGGGTGGCGCCGCGCGCGCCATCGAAGTTGATCTGACATGCTGCAATCCGACTGCACTGGTTCAGTCTCTACCTGACATCGATGCTGTGATTCATGCGGCGGGTGTTGCTCGACATCGACCGCTCACAGACATGACGCGCGAACACTATGCCGAGGTCATGGCGCTGAACGTCGAGGCACCCCTATTTTTGACGCAAGCGATCACTGATCGCTGGATTGTCAAGGAACGGGGTGGATCCATTGTCTTCATTTCATCGCAGCTGGCACATGTCGGGGCTCCACAGCGGGCACTGTACTGCGGGAGTAAATCAGCGCTTGAAGGGTTGTCTCGAGCGCTTGCAATCGAATTAGCGCCACAGAGGATTCGGGTCAATACGATCTGCCCCACATTTACACGCACAGAAATGACGGCGGAAGCGCTCTCGGATCCAGCATTTCGGGCCTCTGTGATTCAACGGATTCCGATGGGGCGTCTTGGTGAGCCCTCAGACTATCTTGGCGCCTGTCTTTTATTGACCTCGAGCGCGGGACAGCTCATCACCGGATCGAGTCTGCGAGTCGATGGGGGATGGACCGCGCAATGACGCAGGCATCGAAGCCTTGGCGACAGTTGGAATGGCTCTCTGAAGACACCCTGTTGCTCTCTTTCGATGACCCACTGACGCCAGCGACAGCGGCCATGTTGGCCAGCTTGGTCGAGAACCTGCAACGGACCCAACCCGCTTGGCTTTGGGATCTCACCCCCGGGTTCGGCAAGCTACTTGTTCACTATCGCCCGAATCTGATTCACTCCGCAGCGCTCGAGCACGCATTAGCCGAGGCGCTCGCCGCTCCAGTCGATAGCCTGAACAGCAATACCGACCCGGCCCTTGAGATCCCGGTCTGCTATGACGCGCGCGTCGCACCGGATCTTGAGCAGGTCGCCGTGCAGACCGGACTTAGCATTGAGGCTGTCATCGCGTTGCACTGCAGCGTGGAATACCGTGTGCTCGCTGTCGGGTTTGCGCTGGGTTTTGCCTATCTCGGCACACTGCCCGACGGCCTCCGATTGCCACGCA